>NZ_JADYVV010000013.1:0-105000 GCF_020194035.1 Bradyrhizobium sp. BRP56 | reverse complement strand
ATGGCATCTTGCCGTATCGAGCAAGGGCTCCTTCTCGGTGCTGCTGCCGATTCCGTTCAATGATTTCACCACGCGCGACGCGCAGACCGGTGAGACCACGCATGTGGTCGGCGGCAAGAGCTCCGAAGGAATCAAGTTTGTCGCGGTCGAACTGCCGCCCGGCAACAAGCCGCCGCCGGATCTCGCTTCAATCCCGAAAACGCTGGCCGCAAATCCGGCGAACAAGGTTTCCGACGTCGGCCGTAGGACAAGCGGCGATGCCGAGATTCTGACCCTGACGGTGAGCGATGGCGGCAAGACCATGTACATGCGCTGCATCGATGCGAAAGGCACGCGCTACACATTGACGATCGAGTTTCCCAATGCCTATCGGGACCTGATCGCTGCAAACAAAGACAGGTTCTTCGAGTCATTCAAACTGAAGAAGAACTCCTGAGCGGCGGACCGTCAGCGCTCGCCGTGCACGGGTGCGCATAGACTTCGGCCACGCCGCTGATCGCGATCCCATTGTGCTGCTCGACTGCTGGCTGGGCATTGCGATCAACACTCCTTGAACGCTTTGTGATGATTCGGCCACGATTGACCTTCATCGTCTACGACCAAAGTTCATGGGCCGTTCATTTCGATTTCCGTACCTGTTCCACCCAAGAAGCTCGGCAAAACCTGCCCCAACAAGGAGACTTCCATGCGTGAGATCGTCCGTCCCGTAACTGCTGCGCTGAGCGTCGCGTGTCTCGCGATCGCCATGACCGCGGCGTCGAACAGCGGCGCATTCGCGCAGGCCAAGCAGCAGCAGATGGCGCCGCCGGCCAAGCAGCCCGCGCAAGCCGCGCCACCCGCGCAGGCTGCGGCTCCGGCACAGGACCAGGCCCCGCCGATCAAGCAGATCGCGCTGACCGACAAGCAGGTCGATGGCGCGCTCGCCGCGGCCAAGGAAATGGACCCGATCACCGCGAAGCTTTCCCAGGACGCCAAGCCGGATCCGAAGATCGTCGGCCAGCTCGAGGGCATCGTCAAGAAGAACGGCTTCGCCAGCTATGACGAGTACAACAACGTTGTCGACAACATCTCGCTGGTGCTCGGCGGCTTCGATCCGCAGACCAAGAAGTATATCGGTCCCGAGGCCGTGCTGAAGGCGCAGATCGCCCAGGTCCAGGCCGACAAGAAGATGTCGGCCAAGGACAAGAAGGATGCGCTCGCCGACCTCAACGACGCCCTGAAGTCGCCGCCGCCCGCGGTCGAGAACAAGGGCAACATCGATCTCGTGACCAAGAGCTACGACAAGCTGATGGAAGAGTTCGGCGGCAGCGACGACAATTAATGCGTCGCATCGAATCAGGAATCGAATCAGGAAGAGAGCCCCGGAGAAATTCTCCGGGGCTTTTTTATTGTCTCGGAACGCGCCCGGCTCAAGATGAACGAAATAATAAGCGCTGCTCCAGCCCCGTCATTGCGAGCCAACGGGTCGCGCGAACGCGCGCCCGATGACAGGCTCCGCGAAGCAATCCATCTCACCGCAAGCGGAGAAATGGATTGCTTCGTCGCTATCGCTCCTCGCAATGACGGCAGTGTAAAGCCATCGTCTGGTTCAGGTGCGCGTGCGCATCCGCATCATGAAGCTGTCGAACGAGAGCTCGGCGACCTGCATCCAGGCCAGCGATTCGTTGCGATAGGCGGCCAGGCTCGCATGCATCTTGCCGAAATGCGGGTTGCTCTTGGAAAGATCCGCATAGATCTCGTTGGCCGCGTTGTAGCAGGCTTCCAGCACTTCCTGCGGGAACGGGCGCAACTGCGCGCCGGCCACGATCAGGCGCTTCAGCGCCGGCGGGTTGACCGCATCATATTTGCCGGTCACCCAGGTGAAGGTGTCTTCGGAGGCGGCCTGGATCGCGGCCTGATAGTGCTTCGGCAGCGCGTTCCACTTGTCCTTGTTCATCACATTGTGGCCTTGGCCGGTGCCTTCCCACCAGCCGGGGTAGTAGTAGAACTTCGCGACCTTGACGAAGCCGAGCTTCTCGTCGTCATACGGCCCGACCCATTCAGCGGCGTCGATGGTGCCTTTTTCCAGCGCCGGATAGATGTCGCCGCCGGCGATCTGCTGCGGCACCCCGCCGACCTTGGCGATGATGGTGCCGGCGAAGCCGCCGACCCGGAATTTCAAGCCCTGGAAATCCGCCATCGACTTGATCTCCTTCCGGAACCAGCCGCCCATCTGGGCGCCGGTCGAGCCGGTCGGAATGCCGATGCAGTTGAATTCTGCGAGCAGATTGTTGAGCAGGTCGGTGCCGCCGCCCCATTGCAGCCAGGAAATGTGCTGGCGCGTGTTGAGGCCGAACGGCAGCGACGTGCCGAAGGTGAAGGCGGGATTCTTGCCCCAGTAGTAATACAGCGCGGTATTGCCCATCTCGACCGTGCCGTTGGAGACGGCGTCCAGCACCTGCAAGCCGGGCACGATCTCGCCGGCGGCGAACGACTGGATCTGGAAGCGGTTGTCGGTGATCTCGGCGACGCGCTTGCAGAAGAATTCACACCCGCCATAGAGCGTATCGAGCGCCTTCGGCCAGCTCGCCGCGAGCCGCCACCTGACCTCCGGCATCGATTGCGCGACCGCGGGCGCGGCGACCGCCGTCGCAGCCAGGCCGACGCCGCCTGCCTTCAAGAATTCACGACGTTTCATGCGTATCCCTCCTGTGTGCCGATACCTCGACAAGGGGAACGATCTTGGTGTCGTCTTTCTTCGCCGATCGATCGACGTTCTGTGATGAATGTGTCCGGTGGCCCTCGACGGGCTCTTGTTGTGGAAATCCGAGTTTCCGGTTCCGCCGGTCAGGATGATCGTTTGCCGGAGGAAATCAAGCGCCTGCCTTCGTTGCAGGTGCGAAGGACAATCGGCGCTGTCGGTCTCATCCGATACCCGCCGCGATGGCTGCCGGCCCTGCCGCGATCTGCTACGCAGGGCGGGTGGGTTGATGGGAGTTCAAGGACATGGCCAACAAGAAAATCGTGGTTGCCGGCGCAACCGGCCTCGTGGGCAACGCCGCCTTGCGACACTTCGGCGCATCCGACGATTGCGAGTGCATTGCGCTGTCGCGCCGCAAGCCACGCGATCTCTACGGCGCGCGGCATGTGCGAATCGATCTCACCAGCGCGGAGGATTGCCGTCGCGCTGCGGCGGAGCTCGGCGGCGCAACGCACCTGATCTACGCCGCGCTCTATGAGGCGCCCAGCCTGGTCGATGGCTGGCGCGATGCCGGGCAGATCGAAACCAACGACCGGATGCTGCGCAATTTGATGGGCGTGCTCGAACCCGTCGCGCCCGATCTCAAGCATGTCGCGCTGCTGCAGGGCACCAAGGCCTATGGCGTGCATGTCCGGCCGCTCACGGTGCCGGCACGCGAGGGCCGTTCGGAGATGTACGAGCAGCCGAATTTCTATTGGGCGCAGGAGAATTTCCTGCGCGAGCTGCAGCGGGGCAAGAGCTGGCACTGGAGCATCTTGCGCCCGGTCCTGATCATCGGCGAAGCCATGGGCGGCGCGATGGATCTGATCCCGCCGCTCGGCGTCTACGCGGCGGTGCTGCGCGCGCAGGGCAGGCCGCTGGATTATCCGGGCGGCGCGCCGCGCGTCGCGCAAGCGGTCGATGTCGATCTGCTGGCACGCGCGATCGCTTGGTCGGGCGACGCCGAGGCTGCGCGCAATGAAGCGTTCAACGTCACCAATGGCGACGTCTTCACCTGGGAAAATATCTGGCCGGCGGTATCGGATGCGCTCGAGATGACGCCGGGCCGGCACGTGCCGCTGTCGCTGGCGCAGCAATATCCGAAATGGATCGCGCAGTGGGACGAATTGCGCAGGACGCACGACCTGATCGCGCCCGGCCTGGAGGAGTTCGTCGGCCTGTCGTTCCAATATGCCGATTACAGCATGCGCTACGGACAGACTGAAGCTGGTCCGCCGTCGATCGTCTCGACGGTGAAGATCAACCAGGCCGGCTTCACCGAGATGATGGATACGGAAGCCATGTTCCGTAAGTGGTTCAAGCTGGCGAAGGCGAGCCGGCTGCTGCCGTAGTATTGAGCCGCGCTCCATCTTCTCCCTCTCCCCGTTCTTACGGGGAGAGGGTTGGGGTGAGGGGCTTCTATCCGGCAGGCAGAACAGAACTTGTTGAGCACCGTGCCTCGCCCCTCACCCGGATCGCATCTTCGATGCGATCCGACCTCTCCCCGCAAAGCGCGGGGAGAGGTGAAGAGCACAGCTCGCGCGGTGAATTGGCCGACGAGTTAGCGAGAAGCGCTACCGCGAGAACGCGGCTTCCATCACCTTGCGCGTCTTGATCGTATCGTTGCTCTCGTCGACCTCGACATCGCTCCAGCGCACGACAGCGCCATGGGCGACGTCGCTCTTCAGCTTCACCCGATGGGCAAGCCCGATCGGCAATGCGCCGGCGGCGAGGCTGGCGGCGGCCGGCATCAGCTTGCCCCACACCGTGTAGCCGCCTTCGCCGTCGAGCATCTCGCCGGCGCGCAGATTGCGCTTGGCCACCGCTGCGACGTCGCCGCGGAAGCCGCGCGGCTGCCCGGTCGGCTCGTTGCGCAGCGCCGCCGACAGCACGGAGATGTTCAGCTCGAGTCCGATCAGATGATACGGCTTGTACATCGCCGCATAGCGGCCGGAGGCGTCGGTCTTGAGGCCGTACTGCTTGAAGCAATCGGCGGCATAATCGTTGGGCGCCTCCAGCACCACATAGACGCCCCAGCGCAGATCGCGAAACACCGGACGGCCGTCGCGCTCCAGCGACGACACCACTTCGACGATGCCGGATTTCTCAAGCACGCCGCCCTTGTCGCGCGGCCGCATCACATGCGGCAGGTCGTCGACGCCGCAGGGCGGAAACAGCAATCCCTCCGACGGCACGTCGAGGGTGCAGGCATTGGCGATCGCCGCCATCTCGATCGCGGATTTGGTGCCGTCGAGGAAGGAGTTGAACATCTGCGGATTCATGCCGGCGGATTGCGCCTCGCCGGCGGTGAGCCCGTAATGCTGCCACACACCGTCCGGCGTGACGTCGTGATAGGCCGGCAGGTACTTCGTGCCTTTGCCGGCAGCGACGACGCGGAAGCCTGTCGCGCGGGCCCAGTCGACCATCTCGGCCGTCAGCGCCGGCTGGTCGCCATAGGCCAGCGAATAGACCACGCCGGACTTGCGTGCCTCCTCGGCGAGCAGCGGCCCCGCTAGCACATCGGCCTCGACATTGACCATCACGACATGCTTGCCGGCGGCAATCGCCGCGCGGGCATGGCGGATGCCGACGGCAGGATTGCCGGTCGCTTCCACCACGACATCGAATGCGCCACCGGCGATCGCACGCGCGCCGTCGTCGGTGAAGGTGGTGGCGCTGATCCGCGCGTCGTCCCAGCCGACGGTGCGGCACGCCTCGCGCGCGCGGTCACGGTCGAGATCGACGATCACGGGCACCTCAAGCCCCGGCGTGTGCGGCACCTGCGACAGGAACATCGAGCCGAATTTTCCGGCGCCGATCAGGATGACGCGCACCGGCTTGCCGGCGGCGGCGCGGGTTTTGAGGAGGTGATGCAGGTTCATGATGTGGATCCGATGTTGGTGCGCCGAGGCGAGGACCGTCACCAAAATCGTCATGGCCGGGCTTGACCCGGCCATCCACGTCTTGGCGAGAGCACTTTTGCTTGTCCGTGGATGCCCGGGTCAAGCCCGGGCATGACGAGTGTGTTCGATCGTTACTCCGCCGCCTGCCGCGGTGCACGGGCGAGCCGCAGCAGCGCGTCGTCGGCGACGGTCTGGATCGGCGTGAAGTCGCGGTGCGCGATGTAGTCGGGCCGCGTCGGGGTGCGGATGTAGTTCGAGACCGCGTTCAGCGTCAGGTAGACGATCTTGCGCGGGTAGGGCGTGATGTTGCCACTCGATCCGTGCACCAGATTGCCGTGGAACATCAGCATGCCGCCGGGCTTGCCGGTCGGCGCGACGATGCCGCCCTGCTTCACAAGGCGGGTCACCGTCTCTTCGTCCAGCGTCCACAGCGGGTAGGACGTGGTTTCGAGATCGTGCGAGGCCTTCAAATCGCCCGCGGTCTGGCTCTGCGGCACCAGCATCAGCGGGCCGTTGATCGGCATCACCTCGTCGAGGAAGATCGCGATGTTCATCGCGCGCGGCTCCGGCATGCCGTCATCGCGCTTCCAGGTGCCGTAGTCCTGGTGCCACTGCCAGACGTCGCCGGTGAAGGCCGCCTTCGCGTTGATCTTGAACTGATGCATGTAGACCTTTTCACCGAACAGCTGCTCGATGGGGTCGATCATGCGCGGATGCGCGCCTAGGGTGCCGAACGCCTCATTGTAGAGATGCGCGGCGAAGGCCGTGCGCGGCGCGCCGCTTTTCTCGCGCCACACCTCGGGGCGGTTGGCGTCATAGATCGAGACTGCCTCGCGCGCGAGGAAATCGACCTCTTCCTGGCTGAACAGCTCGGGCAGGAACAGCCAGCCTTCGCGATGGAAAAATTCGACCTGCTCTTGGGTCAGTTTCATGGTGCTTTCCTCCTGTTGTTATTGTCATTCCGGGTTCGGTGCTCCGCACCGCCCCGGAACGACGGCGTGAACGTCACGCCGCCACGTCGATTGCCCTCAGTTTCTCCTCGGTCATCCGTCCTGCCGTCTGCGCATGCGCCAGCGCCGCGGCTTCTGCCGCTGCGGCATTGCCGGAAAAAACATGCGCGGCGATGGTCTCGTGCTCGGTCCAGGCGCTGCCGCGGTAATCGAGCTCGGCGAGCACGGTCGCCATCGAGCGGCGCATATGCGGCCATTGCGGCGCGATCATCTCCTCGATCGCGGAATTGCCGGCGAGGCGATAGATCGCGCTGTGGAAATCGACGTCGAGTGCGATCAGGCGCGCCAGCGGCGTGCCGTCGTCAATCGCGCGTCCGGCTTCGAGCGCGGCTTCGAGCTGTGCGCGCGCCGCGGCATCTTCCTTTACACGCGCAGCGGCAAGCCGCGCCGCCAGCGCATCGATGGCGCCGCGGACTTCATAGAGTTCGCGGATGCGCTGCGGATCGAGCTGCGTCACCTCGAAGCCGCGTTTGCCGCTCTCCGCGACAAGGCCCTGGCGATGCAATAGATGCAGGGCGTGCGAAATCGGCTGGCGCGAGACGCCGAGCCGATCGGCAAGTTCGTTCTGGGTGATGCGCTGACCAGGCAGCAGCGTGCGGTCGATGATCGCTTCGAGCAATCGCCCGTAAACCTGGTCGATGAGGTTTGGAAGCGGGTCCAACGGGATCATACCGACTGTCCAGTTTGGAATACGGAATTCCGTGTTCGGAAATGAATCTACTGCGGGTTATGGAAGCGGTCAAGGCGGGAGGACAGCGAAATACTAAGCGATTGAAATAACAATGATTTATGAGACGGTCAGAGAGGTGACACCGCCGCTCCGTGCATCCGGCGGGGGTCTAATCAAGTGAGGTGAGCAGATCGGTTAGGCTCCCTCCCCCCTTGCGGGGGAGGGTTGGGGAGAGGGGCGGCCCCGGGCGCCGGCGCTAAAGATTGGCGCGCTGTTTCAAAGGATGCTGCTGCGCCTCCGCGCCCCGCTACTTCGCCTTGCCCAGCTCCATCAGCGTCCGCGTCATCAGATAGAGCCGCGGCACGATCGAGTTGGTGTCGATGTATTCGTCGCGCGCGTGATAGCCCCAGCCGGCGAGGCCGAAGCTTTCGACCACGACGGCCTTGCCGCTGCGCGCGGCGTAGCCGGCGTCGGTCGCGCCGCCGGTCATTTCCGCGATGTCGAGCGTGCGCCCGAGCTCGGTGTAGATCGCCTGTCCCTGCCTGGCGAGCGCGCGGCCGCGATCATCGGCGACGAACGGCGGACGGCCCGCGACGACCTTCACGGTCACCTCGGTGTCCGCGATCAGTCTGTTCTTCGCCTTCTCGTCGAGCGCGGCCTGCAGCTTTTGCACGCCGTCGGGAATGGTGAGGCGGATGTCGGCACCGGCTGTGGCGTGATCGGGGATCTGGTTGCGCACGGTGCCGGCCTTCGCGGTGGTCCAGTTCAGCTGCGTGCCCGGAATCGATTTCGCGACGTCCTGGGTCTGCAGCAATTGATGTGCGAGCTCGATCAGCGCGTTGCGGCCGAGCTGCGGCGCCGCGCCGGCATGCGAGGCCTTGCCTTTCACATCGATCGTGCCGGTGGCGGTGCCGCTGGCGCCGAGCAGCAAGCTCTCATTTTTCGCGACCGGCGGCGCCACCGTCGGCTCGCAGGACAGCACCACGTCGTGCTGGTCGGCGAGCTCGGCGATGATCTCGCCGGAGCCGATCGAGCCGACCTCCTCATCCGGATTGAACGACACCGTGAGCTTGGCGTAATCGCGCCAGCCCGCATCGTTCAGGATCTTGAGCGCATGCAGGATGACGGCGATGCCGCCCTTGTCGTCGGCAATGCCGGGTCCATAGATCCTGTTGCCGTCGATTTTGTAGGGCTGGGTGTCGAGGATGCCGTGCTCATAGACCGTGTCCATATGCGCGATCAGCATCAGCTTCTTCGTGCCGGTGCCCTCAAAGCTGCCGATCACCATGTCGGCGCCGGCGCCCTTCGTGGTCTTGCGCCGCTCGGTCTTGGCGCCGAGCGCCTTCAGCCGTGCCTCGGTGTAGTCGGCCATCTTCTTCAGGCCTTCGACATCGCTGGAGCCCGACTCGATCAGCACCATGTCTTGCAGGCTCTCGATCACTGCCGGCTGGGCCTGCTCGGCGGCCGCACGCAGCTTCTGCGGCGGCAAAGGCGGAGGAGGAGGCGAGAGCGAGCAGGCCGGCCGACGCGAGCAATTTGATGGATAGTTTCATGATCGTCCTCCCTGTGCAGGAAGACACTAGCATTGCGACTTTGCTGCCTCCAGCTGTGTCAGCCGCGCTCGAGCACCTCGACATCGAAGGTCTCGATCTCCGAGGCGTCGGCGGTCGCATCGATCGCCGCGATCCGGTCGCCGGAGATCGTGACCCGCAGCACGATGCGCAGCGCACCGCCGAAGATGACGGCAACGCCGATCCCGCCATCGACCAGAGCGGCTTTCGCTGCCTGTGCGCGTCCCTTGAAGCTTTCGGCCACCGCTGTGGCGCCGCGGATCACCGGCAGCGAGCCGAGCCGCTGCGCTGCCTGATCGGCGCGCACCACGACGTCGGGCGCCAGCACAGCCAGCAGCCCTTCGAAATCGCCGTTGCGGGATGCCGCGAGGAAGGCCTCGACGATGCCGCGCTGCCGGCTGAGATCGGCATCCGGTGCGGGCGGCGTACCCTGCACGCGACGCCTGGCACGGCTGGCGAGCTGCCGCGCGGCGGCCGGTGTGCGCCCGACGATCGGCGCGATCTCCTCGAACGGCACCGCGAACATGTCGTGCAGCACGAAAGCCAGCCGCTCGGCTGGCGCCAACGTTTCCAGCACCACGAGCAGCGCGGCGCCGACGGAATCGGCCATCTCGGTCTCGCGCTCGGACGGATTGTCCGCGATCGGCTCCGGCACATGTGGGCCGATCGGCTCCTCGCGGCGCGATTTGCGCGAGCGCAGCATGTCGAGACAGATGCGCGCGATCACCGTGGTCAGCCATCCGCCGAGATTGTCGACCGCAGCAGCGTCGGTGCGGCCGAGCCGCAGCCAGGTTTCCTGCACGGCATCGTCGACCTCGGCGGTCGAGCCCAGCATGCGATAGGCCACCGCCCGCAGGCGCGGCCGGTTGGCCTCGAACTGCTCGGCCAGAAATTGTTTCTCGTCCATCGGTCACATTCCCTTTGTCCGCTCCGTCATGGCCATGACGAACGAAACTGCGCCGATGTGACAACAGATCGGCGCAGCGGCGTCAAAGGACAAATCAGGAGAATGACATGATGAAAGCCCGCATGAACCACCCGGTGATGGTTGTTCCCGAGGCCATGAAGGCGTTGCAGGCGCTGAGCGAGAGCACCAAACCGGCATTGCCGGAAAAGCTGCTGGAACTGGTGCATCTGCGCGCCAGCCAGATCAATGGCTGTAGCGTCTGCGTCGATATGCATCCGAAGCTCGCCCGGCGTGCCGGCGAGACTGACGAG
This sequence comes from Bradyrhizobium sp. BRP56, assembly GCF_020194035.1. Lineage (NCBI taxonomy): Bacteria > Pseudomonadati > Pseudomonadota > Alphaproteobacteria > Hyphomicrobiales > Nitrobacteraceae > Bradyrhizobium > Bradyrhizobium sp. BRP56. Next base: position 94,909 of record NZ_JADYVV010000013.1, on the reverse strand, counting down.
CGGCTGTTCGCGGTCGGTGCCTGGCGCGACGCGCCGTATTTCACCGAGGCCGAGCGCGCCGCGCTGGCGCTGACCGAAGCGGTGACCCGGCTCAGCGACCGCGAGGATCCGGTGACGGACGCGGTGTGGGACGAGGCGGCCAAGCACTTCGACGAGCAGCAGCTTGCGTCGCTGGTGCTGGGCATTGCGGCGATCAACGTCTGGAACCGGCTGAATGTCGCCGTGCGCCAGCCGGTCGGCGCCTGGAAGGTGTGAGAGAGTAACCTTCTTGCTTCGCCTCTCCCACAAGGGGAGAGGGTGCACCGCCTAAGCGGAGAGAAACTCCAGCACGATCTCGCAGTAGCGCTGCGGGGCCTGCTCGAACATCGGATGGGTGGTGCCCGGGATCATCTCGATGCGCGAACCCTTCACATTGGCGGCGAGCGCGTGCAGCACTTTCGGCAGCATGCCCTTGGTGTTGGCGCCGCCGATGAACAGCGTCGGTGTCTTGATCGCTTCCGCGTCCGCCTTCGAGAATGGCGGGCGTTGGTCGCGGGTCTGGCCGATCAGCGTGGTCGCATTGTCGCGCAGCAGCTGCTTGGAGGTTGCCGGAATCCGCTTCCACGCGCCGGGGCCTTCGAGCGCGTCCATGAAGATCTGCAAACCGCCGTCGATATCGCCCTTGGCGATTTCCGCCGCACATGCCGCGAAGCGTGCTGCCAGCGGCGAGGGGCCCGGCTTGAAATCGGGATCGAGGGTCTCGTCGAGCTCGCCGCCCGGCTCGGCGAGGATCAGCTTGCGCAACAGGTCCGGCCGCCGCTGCGCGGCGCGGAAGCAGATATGGCCGCCGCGGGAATGCCCCATCAGGTCGACCGGTCTGGTGTCGAATTTTTCGATAAAGGCGATCACGTCGTCGACATGCTGCGCGATCGAATAGGTGTCGCCGATGCCGTCCCAATGCGCCGGGAAGAAATGCCGCAGGCTGACCGCGATCACACGGTGCCGCCGCGTCAGCGGGCCGAGCACCGCCGACCAGATCCGGAAATCGCACAGCGAGCCGTGCACGCAGACCAGCGGCGGGCCCTCTCCGACATCGAGATAGGGCATGTCGAAACCGTTGACGTGGAGGCTGTGCATTTTGGGCTCGCGGAGAGGCAGGAGATGTTGTTGATTTGGCCGAAGTTCCCACGGAATTCGGGTGGATAGCAACATTCTCCAAGCCTAGATTCCGGATCAACAGCAAGCTCACGCGAGAGCTGAAGGGAACATCTGGAGCGAGCCATGACCGGCCAGCATTTTGCAATCTTCGAGACCATGATCGGCGCCTGCGGCGTCGTCTGGGGCGAGCACGGCGTCACCGGCGTGCAGCTGCCGATGGGCACCGAGGAGAAGACCCGCAAGCGGATCTTCCAGCGCAACGGCGAGGTTACCGAGGCGGCGCCGCCGGCCGAGGTGCAGCACGCGATCGACGGCATGATCGAGCTGCTCGCCGGCAAGCCGAACGACCTTGCCGACATCGTGCTCGATCTCGACGGCGTGCCGGAATTCAACCGCGGCGTCTACGACATCGCGCGGAAGATCCCGCCGGGCAAGACCGTAACCTATGGCGACATCGCCAAGCAGCTCGGCGGGGTCGAACTGTCCCGCGATGTCGGCCAGGCGCTCGGCCGCAACCCGTGCCCGATCGTGGTGCCTTGCCACCGCGTGCTTGCGGCGGGCAACAAGCCGGGCGGCTTCTCGGCCAATGGCGGCGTCGTCACCAAGCTGAAGATGCTGCAGATCGAAGGCGCGATCGTGAACCACACGCCGAGCTTGTTTGATTGAGGTGCACGCTCTTCTTATCCTCCCCTGGAGGGGGAGGATCGGTTCGCATGAAATGCGAACCGAGGTGGGGTGAAGGTCTCTCGTAACGGGCGCTGCTCGCGTTGAGAGATCACTCCACCCCGTCTCATATTGCGCTGCGCTTCATGTGAGCCGACCCAGAGAGCGAGCTACGCTCGTCTCGACCCCTCCAGGGGAGGGTGGCAGAGAGCGACTATCGCGAGTTTGGCTCACGTTACACCGTCTCGCACACAAACCCGCTGCCCTTCCGCCTGATCTTGCCAATCGACGGCGAGGGGAAATGCGCGGGGCAGCACAGCGTGTCGGTGTCGCAATAACGCTCCAGGAAGCCGCGCCGCGTTTTCGCGGCTTGCGCCTGGTCGACATCGAACTTCGCCGACAGCTCCGGATAATGCGTCTGGATCGGCGAGTGCATCAGATCGCCCGAAAAGACCGCAGCGTCCTTGCCGCGGCCGAAGGCGAAGGCGACGTGGCCCGGCGTGTGGCCGGGCGTCGGCAGGATGCGGGCATGGTCGCCGATCGCAAAATCATGGCCGACGATCTCCGCCCGCTTGGCCTCGACGACCGGCAGCACGCTGTCCACGAAAGGCGGAACCTCCGCCTTCGCGTTGCTCTCGGTCCAGTAGTCGAACTCGGCCTTGTCGAACACGTAGCGCGCATTTGGAAAGGTCGGCACCCAGCGGCCGTTCTCCAGCCGCGTGTTCCAGCCGACATGATCGACATGCAGATGCGTGCACATCACATAGTCGATGTCACCGACCGAAAAGCCGGCTGACGCCAGACTGCGCAGATAGTTGTCGTCGGTCTTCATGTTCCATTTCGGCCGCGCCGGCCGCGGCTTGTCGTTGCCGATACAGCTGTCGATCAGGATGGTGTGGTGCGGCGTCTTCACGACATAGGACTGGAACGCCAGGATCAAGGTGTCGCTGTCGTCGAGTGCACCGGTGGCCTGCATCCAACCGCGGTTCTCGGCGAGCACGTCCGGCGTCAGTCCGGGCAGCATGTCGTGCGCGGGCAGGAACGTGGTCTCCTGCTCGACGATGCGATGAATGGTGAGATCGCCGGCGGCAAACTTCAGGCTCATGGTGATTCCTTGGCGTTGGCGCTTTCGAGCGAGGTGGAGTCCGATTCGCGTGAGGAAAACGCGCAAAAAAATTCTAGTTAGCGTCGCGCACGGCGGGAATGATGATGTTGGCAAGGATATCCATCGCCGCAAGGCCTTCCTTCGGCTGGCCGTACTGGGCTGCCGTCGTCATCATCACAAGGTCGAGATCGCGACAATGACGGCGGGATATTGTCCGGTCGTGGTTGAGCCCGGCCGGCGATGCACAAGACCTGCGCCGGGAGGTGAGAGGCGGGGAGGCATTCGCGCGTCACATGCTCCCCGCTGTTGCCTTGGTCACGCCGCCGGCGGCGCCGAGATCTTCACCGACGGCCGCTCCAGCATTTTCTGGTAGAAGGCGTCGAGCTTGGGATAGGCCTTGCGCCAGCCGCAATCGGCGAAGCGGAAATCGGCATAGCCGAGCACGCAAACGAGGCCGATCTGCGCGATGTCGAAGGACGAGCCGTTCAGCACGTCCGGCCGGTTCTCGAACCGCGCCATGCCGGCCCAGGCCCTGTTCCAGTGATCGTCGTGCCAGGCCTGCCACAGCGAGCCCTGCGGCCGCACCATTTTCTCGTAGCGGCACAGCAGCATGGAATCGAGCATGCCGTTGAGCAGCGAGTGATCGGTCTTCAGCTTCCAGCGCCGCGGGCCGTAGCCCGGGATCAGCCGGCCGCCGCCGAGCTCGTTGAGATATTCGACGATGACGTAGGAATCGAGGATGACGTCGCCATGGTCGAGGATCAGCACCGGCAGTTTCTTCAGCGGCGAGATCTTGGAGTATTCGTCGTTGGCCGTGCCGGGCGCGACGGTCGCCGGCACCAGCTCGATCTTGTCGATCAGGCCAAGCTCGATCGCCGCGATGCGCACCTTGCGGGCGAACGGGGAGGCGGGAGAGAAGGTGAGTTTCATGGGGGAATTCCTTGCGAAGGCTCTTTCCTCTGTCATGGCCGGGCTTGACCCGGCCATCCATGTCTTTGCCTCCGTGGAAGACCTAAGACGTGGATGCCCGGGTCAAGCCCGGGCATGACGAATTCAGGAACAGCGTGGGCGCTTACGCTCCAACGATTTCCTGACGCTGCTCGCCGAGGCCTTCGATGCCGAGCGTCACGACGTCGCCGACATTGAGATATTGCGGCGGCTTCATGCCGGTGCCGACGCCGGGCGGGGTGCCGGTCGTGACGATATCGCCGGGCAGCAGCGTCATGAACTGCGAGACGTAGGAGATGCACTTCGCCATCGTGAAGATCATGGTCGAGGTCGTGCCGGTCTGGCGGCGCTGGCCGTTGACGTCGAGCCACATCGACAGTTTCTGGACGTCGGCGATTTCATCCTTGGTGGCGAGCCACGGGCCGACCGGACCGAACGTGTCGTGCGACTTGCCCTTGGTCCACTGACCGAGGCGCTCGATCTGGAAGTTGCGCTCGGAGACGTCGTTGCAGATGCAGTAGCCGGCGACGTGGTTCAGCGCGTCGGCCTCCGAGACATATTTGGCGCGGGTGCCGATGATGGCGGCGATCTCGACTTCCCAGTCGAGCTTGGTCGAACCGCGCGGCTTCTCGACCGCGTCGTTCGGGCCCGACAGTGCGGTGTTGGCCTTCAGGAAGAAGATCGGCTCGGACGGGATCGGGTTGCCGGTTTCCTTGGCGTGGTCGGAATAGTTCAGGCCGATCGCGACGAATTTGGAGATGCCGGTGACGGGGGCGCCGAAGCGCGGCTTGCCGGCGACGGCGGGCAGGGAGGCGGGATCGAGGGCAGCAAGCTTCTTCAGCGATTCCGGCGTGTAGGCATCGCCGGTCAGGTCCTTCAGATGGGCCGAGAGGTCGCGGAGCTGGCCGGATTTGTCGATCAGACCGGGCTTTTCCGCACCCTTTTCGCCATAACGAACAAGCTTCATGTTGATCACTCCCTACGATGTCCTGAGGATTGTTACTGGTATACCTCGACACGCTTCATGGAACAGCGCGCCGGGAAATTCAACCGCCCTGAGCGCGCTGCATTGCTGCCAAGCCTTATTTCAAGGCCATTTCGGTCCAATCAGCCCAGCGCGATAAACCTGAAGGCGTTGCCGTCGCGCTTGATGTGGCCGGCATTGAAATGCCCGCCGATCACCAGCGTCGACGTATCGGCAAAGCGCGAGAACAATTCGCGCCGCGTCGCGGCCGATTGCTTCTGGTCGGAGTCCGCGGTCGACGACCAGTCGAGGTGGTACATCTGGCAGGGATGATGCGCGACGTCGCCGGTCAAGAGGCCTTCCTCGCCGCCGGACCTGATGTGGACGCTCATATGGCCGGGGCTGTGTCCCGGCGTCGGGATCAGCGTGATCTCCTCGGTCAGCCGGTGGTCGCTCGGCACCAGCTCGGCCTTGCCGGCATCCGCGATCGGCTTCACGGAATCGGCGAACACAGCGGCATGCGCGGGATCGTCGCTGTGGTCGCGCCAGTGCTCGTATTCGGTCTTGCCGAACACGTAGCGCGCATTGGCGAAGGTCGGGACCCATTTGCCGCCGACGAGTTTGGTGTTCCAGCCGACATGGTCGACATGCAGGTGGGTGCACAGCACGGTGTCGATGCTGTCAGGGGCAAATCCGGCCGCGGTCAGCTTCTCCAGGAACGGATCGCTGCGGTTGTTCCAGGTCGGCACGTTGCGGCCCTGCTTGTCGTTGCCGAGCCCGGTGTCGACGATGATGCGCTGCTCCGGCGTCTCCACCAGCAGCGAATGGATCGACATTTTCAGCCGGCCCTCCTCGTTGGCGAAATGCGGGATCAGCCAGGGCAGGCTCTGGATCTCCTCCCGGCCGGCCAGCGGCAGGATGAAGCGGGTGCTGCCGACGGTCTCGAGCTCGACGACTTTGGTGATCCTGACCTTGCCAACGGTCCAGTGCATGCGGCGTGTCCTCTATTTTTTTGTTGCTCTTGCCGGACCATGCGGGTTTCCGCACGCCGACGCAATGGATCAAGTCGGCGCCTCCTGCGTTACCGCCTCGTTGGACGAAGGAGTGTGCAATGCCGGAACTCGCAATCTCCCCTGAAAAGGTCGGCTTCTTGATCGAGAAGGCGCGGGAATTCGACGTCAAGGAGGGGCTCGTCGATCCCGACTCCGGCTCGAACGGCGCCGACGACGACATGATCGATGTGCTGGAGGATGACGGCACGGATCCGGTGGCGCGCGAGATCACCGGCTTCATCAACGCGCTCAGCGAGGACGAGCAGGTCGACCTCGTCGCCCTGATGCGGCTCGGCCGCGGCGACGGCACGATCGAGGAATGGGCCGATCTCCGCCGCGAGGCGGCGCGCGGACGCACCGGCCATGTCGCCAACTATCTGTTGGGCGAGCCGATGCTCGGCGATCTCCTGGCTGAAGGACTCGACGAGTTTGGCTTGGGGCCGAGCGACGAACGCATCACGCCGATCCACTAAGGATGCGGCTCCTTGCTTACCTCGCCCCGCTTGCGGGGAGAGGTCGGAATTCAAGCGTAGCTTGAATTCCGGGTGAGGGGGGCCTCCGCAATCTTTGCCTTCACCGCTTTGCGGTGACAGCCCCTCACCCCAACCCTCTCCCCGTAAGAACGGGGAGAGGGAGTAGGAAGGAGAAACCGTGCTAACGCCCGCAGTCGACGATCACGGTGCCGATCTTGTCGCCCTTCTCGACGGCGAGATGGGCGTCGGCGGTCTCCGCCAGCGCGAATTGCCCGGCGATATTGTGCACGCGGGTGCCCGACGCCAGCCATTGGGTGATGTCGGCCTGCGCGGCCGCGAGCAGCGGCGGCGGCAGCGCAAACAGCACCAGCGAGCGCACGGTGATGCATTTCTCCATCAATTCGCGCACCGGCAGCGTCGGGGTGCGGTTGCCGTTGGTGGCGTAGACCGCGATCGTCGAGTTCATCGCCATGATCTTCAGCGTGGTCGCGAGATTGCCGCCGAAATCGACGTCGATCACGCGGTCGACACCGCGGTTCTCGGTGAAGGCCATCACCTTCGAGACGACGTCCTCGGTCCGGTAGTTGACGACGGTGTCCGCGCCGGCAAGCCGCGCCTCGACGTCCTTGACTTGCGAGCTCACCGTCGCGATCACGCGCGCGCCGCCCCACTTTGCCAATTGCACGGCGTAGTGGCCGACCGCGCCGGCGCCGCCGGTGACCAGCACCGTTTGTCCGGAGATCGGACCGTCGGCAAACAGCGCGCACCACGCGGTCATGCAGGGGATGCCGAGCGTAGCACCTGCCGCGAACGACACGTCCTGCGGCAGCGGCGTCACCAGGTAATCGGCGAGCGTGATGTATTCGGCCGCCGTGCCGAAGGCGCGGCCGTTGCGCTGGCCGTTGAACAGCCAGACGCGGTCGCCGACGGCAAAGCGGGTGACGCCTTCGCCGATCTGGTCGATGATCCCGGCACCGTCGCTGTTCGGGATCACGCGCGGGAATTCCATCGCGCGATAGTTGCCGCTGCGGCGGCCGACATCAGCCGGGTTGACGCCGGAGGCCTCGAGGCGAACCCGGACTTCACCGGGACCAGCCTCGAGCGTCGGCATCTCGCCGACGGTAAGCACCGTCGGCGCCGCGCCGGTCCGTTCGTACCAAACAGCTCTCACAACGTACCTGGGAAAGCACCGCCGTCGAGCAGCAGGTTCTGCCCGGTGATGAAGCCGGCCTTGGCGCCGCACAGGAATGCGCAGGCATAGCCGAATTCGTCGGGATCGCCGAAGCGGCCGGCGGGGTTCAGCTTGGCGCGCTCGGCCAGCACCTGCTCGGCCGAAATGCCGCGCTTCTCGGCCTCGGGCTTTGCGGTGCCGCGCAGGCGGTCGGTCTCGAACGGGCCCGGCAGCAGGCCGTTGATGGTGACGTTGTTGATCACGGTCTTGCGCGACAGGCCGGCGACGAAGCCGGTGAGGCCGGCGCGGGCGCCGTTGGACAGGCCGAGGATCTCGATCGGTGCCTTCACCGCCGCCGAGGTGATGTTGACGATGCGGCCGAACTTGCGCGCCATCATGCCGTCGACGGTCGCCTTGATCAGTTCGATCGGCGTCAGCATGTTGGCGTCGATCGCCTTGATCCAGTCGTCGCGGGTCCAGTTGCGGAAATCGCCCGGCGGCGGGCCGCCGGCATTGTTGATCAGGATGTCCGGCTCGGGGCAGGCCTTGAGCACGGCTTCGCGTCCCGCCGCCGTCGTGATGTCGCCGACGATCTCGGTGACGGTGACGCCGGGATGCGCCTTGCGGATTTCGTCGGCGGTCTGCTTCAGCGCCTCGGCGCCACGTGCCGTCAGGGTGACATCCACCCCCTCATTGGCGAGCGCGATCGCGCAGGCGCGGCCCAGTCCCTTGCTCGATGCGCATACGATGGCGCGGCGGCCTTTGATTCCAAGATCCACGGTTCACTCCCTGTGATGTCGGTCGGTTTGTAAAGGTTTGATGGCACCAGTCTAGCCAAGCTCGGCGGCGCCGATAAGGGACGTGCAATGCATAAGTGCATGCCGGACAGGAACAGTGCGGTGGGCCGGCGGGCTAGATGCGTTGCTCGCGCCGCAGCCGCTCGATCGCCATGGTGGCTTCGGGCGGCAGCGAGCGGAATCCGGCCTGTCCGGCCGCGGAGAACAACGGTCGCAATTGCGATCCGTTGAGGAATTGCGGCTGCCTGGTGAGCGGCACCAGCTGATCGAACACCAGCACCAGCGTGGTCACGACGAGACCGACCCTGATGGCGCCGAGCAGCGCGCCGCCGAGGCGGTCGCCGATCCCGATCTCCGAGCCGATGGTGTCGTCGAGCATCGTCCGCGCCATCTTTCCGAGGATGACGCCAATCAGGAGGAAGAGGCCGAACAGCAGCACGCCATTGGGCGGAAACGGCGACGACGGCAGCGTCGCGATGTGGGGCCCGATCATCGCCAGCGCGGCGACCGCAAGCGGCATGGCGACGAGATAGGCCAGGATAGTGACCGCGCTGCGCAACAGGCCGGTCGTGAAGCCGGTCACCACTGCGAACACCGACCCGAGGATGACGGCAAGATCGAAGAGGTTCATGGATGAGGAATTCCTGCCCCAATCTCCTACTGTCCCCTGGTTGATCAAACCTGCTTACATCAGGGACAATTGTCGCTATCACTCGTCCGCTTGAATCCGGGAACCTGTCGATGTCCGACCTATTCGATGTCAGTAAAGAAATCATCCTCATCACCGGCGCCTCGCAGGGGCTCGGGCGGCAGTTCGCCCGCGTGCTGGCGGCACATGGCGCCGCGGTGGTGTTGGCCGCGCGCCAGACCGCGAAGCTGAAAAGCCTCGAGGAGGAGATCAAGGCCAAGGGCGGCCGCGCTGCCGCGGTGCAGATGGACGTCGCGGATATTTCCGGCATCGCGCAAGCGCTCGACGCCGCCGAAGCCGCGCTCGGTCCGGTCACGGTCCTGATCAACAATGCCGGCATCGCGATCGAGAAACTGTCGACCGAGCAGACCGAGGCGGATTGGGACGCCGTGATCAGCGCTAATCTGAAGGGCGCCTACTTCCTCGCGACCGAACTTGCGCGGCGCATGATGGCGCGCAAGCAGCCGGGCAATATCATCAACGTCGCGTCCGTGCTCGGACAAGGCGTGCTCAAGGCGGTGTCGCCCTATGCGATCTCCAAGGCCGGCATGATCCAGGGCACCAAGGCGATGGCGCTGGAGCTCGCCGGCAACAACATCCGCGTCAACGCGCTGGCGCCGGGCTATATCGATACCGAGATGAACCATGATTTCTGGTCGACGCCGGCAGGCGAGCGGCTCGCCAAGCGCATCCCGCAGCGCCGGGTCGGTGCCGAGTCTGATCTCGACGGCGCGATCATGCTGCTCGCCTCCAACGCATCGCGCTACATGACCGGGACGGTGGTGACCGTGGATGGCGGGTTTCTGTTGAATTGAGGGACCGTCATTGCCGGGCTTGACCCGGCAATCCATCTCGCTTCACATCCGGGCTACGATTCCAACGCATCAAGTCACGAGCACGGCCCGGGGCAGCCGGCGCGGTTTCTGGATAATAGAATAATGCCGCTGATTTGCCCGACGAGTCAAGTCGCCGTGTCGAAGCCGGCAGCCCCCGGCTCCTTTGCATGGGGTTGTTTTCGATATTTTGCCAGTGCGGCCCCGCGACGGCAGCCTCATAGGGTGGGCAAAGGCGCTCTTGCGCTGTGGCCACCCTACGCATTTGGTCACCCCGCCCGCATCTCCGCCCTGATCATGTCGGCCGCCTTCTCGCCGATCACGATGGTCGGTGCATTGGTGTTGCCGCCGATCAGGGTCGGCATGATCGAGGCGTCGACTACGCGCAGGCCTTCGAGGCCGTGCACGCGCAGCTTCGGATCGACCACCGCGAGCGGATCGGCGGTACCCATCTTGCAGGTGCCGACCGGGTGATAGACCGTGTCGACGCGCTCGCGCAGGATGCTGCGGATGTCGTCGTCGGTGCGGACGTTGGATGTGAAGACATCCTTCTGCTGCAGGGCGCGCAGCGCCGGCGCCTCCATCAGCCGCCGCGTGGTCTTGTAGCCCGCCACCATCGATTCGAGATCGTCTTCCTCGCCGAGGAAGTTCGGGTCGATCAGCGGCGCCTGCATCGGGTCACTGCCGGCCAGCGCGACGCTGCCACGGCTCTTCGGCCGGAGCAGGCAGACATGGCAGGAGAAGCCGGTGCCGCCGTGGCGCTTGCGGCCGTGGTCGTCGACCATCGCCATGCCGAAATGCAGCTGGATGTCGGGGATGTCGAGATCGGGCCGCGTCTTCAGGAAGCCGCCGCATTCGGCGAAGTTCGAGGTGAGGGGGCCGCGGCGCTCGCGCCGATATTGCATGATGGCGCGGACGAGCCGCGGCATGCCCTTCAGCGAGATGCCGGCGAAGTTCGGATTGTCGGACATGTAGCCGAAGATGAAATCGGGATGGTCCTGCAGGTTTTGGCCGACGCCGGGCAGATGATGCACGCTGGCGAGGCCGTGCTTGCCGAGCGCTGCGGCATCGCCGACGCCCGACAGCATCAACAGCTGCGGCGACTGGAACGCGCCGGCGGCAAGCAGGACTTCGCGCCGCGCGCGAAGCTGCTTCAGCTCCTTGCCTTGGCGGTATTCGACGCCGACCGCGCGCTTACCCTCGAACAGGATGCGCGTCGCGTGCGCATTGGTCTCGACGCGCAGATTGGGACGCCTGCCGATATGCGGATGCACATAGGCGCGCGCCGCGCTCCAGCGCTCGCCGTTGCGCTGCGTCACCTGGTAGATGCCGAGGCCCTCATGGTCCTCGGCATTGAAATCCTCGCGGATGCGGAATTGCGCCTCCTGCGCCGCCTGCAGGAAGGTCTGCTGGATCGGATTGCCGGAGCGCAGCTTGTTGACGGCGAGCGGGCCGCCCTTGCCGTGATACTCGCCGTCGAAATCGGAATTGTCTTCCGAGCGTTTGAAATAGGGCAGCACGTCGGCGAACGCCCAGCCGGCATTGCCGAGCGCGGCCCAGTGGTCGTAGTCGGCGCGATGGCCGCGAATGTAGACCATGGCGTTGATCGCCGAGGAGCCGCCGAGCCCCTTGCCGCGCGGCTGGTAGCCGATGCGGCCGTTGAGGCCTTTCTGCGGCACGGTGTTGAAGGCCCAGTTGTTGACGGTGCCCGCGACCATCAGCACCAGCGCGCCGGGCGTGGTGACGACCCAATTGTCGTTGGTGCCGCCGGCATCGAGCAGCGCCACCGACGTCGCCGGATCCTCCGACAGCCGCCCAGTCACCGCGCAGCCGCCGGAGCCCGCGCCTATCACGACGAAATCGAATGTGTCAGTCACGCATGTTCCCCCTGGTCTTCGTTTTGCGTCATTGCGAGCGAAGCGAAGCAATCCATCTATCCGTTATGCGGCGCCATGGATTGCTTCGCTGCGCTCGCAATGACGGTGTGAATCCTACGATAACATCCGCATCAGCTTCTCCAGCCGCGCGACCTTCGCGCCATAGGGCGGATAGAGATCGGCAAGCCGGTTGAAGCGCGAGCGGTAGAACACCGGCTTGAACTTGGTCAGCGTCTTGAATCCCCACTCGCCGTGATAGGCGCCGGTGCCGGAGGCGCCAACGCCGCCCATCGGTTGATAGGCCTGCGCGAAGTGGAACAGGCAGTCATTGACGGTGCGCGCCAGCACCGCATCGCGGGCGGCGCTGTCGGTGCCGAACCAGTACAGCGCCAGCGGGCGTTCGCGGCTGTTGACGAAGGCGATCGCCTCCGCCGCTTCGCGCACGCCGATGACTGGCAACAGCGGCCCGAAGATCTCCTCCTGCATCACCGTCATGTCCGGCGTCGCGTCGACGATCACGGTCGGCGGAAATTTGCGCCTCGCCTTCCACTCGCGGTCGTTCGGCGCTGCCGGCTGCATGATGGTCGCGCCCTTCGCGGCGGCGTCGGCGACCAGCCCCTCGAGCCGTGCATAGTGCCGATCCGAGACGATCGACGTGTAATCGGCGTTATCGGGATCGGTACCGAACATGTGCTGCATGTGACCCTGCAGCCGCATCGCGAAGGGTTGCACCGCAGCCTGCGGCACCAGCGCGTAATCGGGCGCGATGCAGGTCTGGCCGGCATTGAGCAGCTTGCCATAGGCGATGCGCTGCGCGGCTTCGTCGATGTCGGCGGAGCCGTCGACGATCACGGGCGACTTGCCGCCGAGCTCGAGCGTCACCGGCGTCAAATTGCGGCCACAGGCTTCGGCCACCAGCCGGCCGACCCGGGTCGAGCCGGTGAAGATCAGATGATCGAATGGCAGTGCGGCAAACGCCTTTGCGATTTCGTCGTCGATATCGGTCACCGCGAGCTCGGTGACGTCGAATTTCTTGGCGATCGTCTCCACCAGCAGCTCGGCGAAGCGCGGCACCAGCTCGCTCGGTTTGATGATGGCGCGGTTGCCGGCCGCGATCGCGGCGACCGCGGGCGCCAGGGTCAGCTGCAGCGGATAATTCCACGGCGCGATGATGCCGACCACGCCGAGCGGCTGCGGCATCAGCCGGTTCTTGGCCGGCGCGAACTGCACCGTGGTCGGGACCCTCCGCGGCGCCATCCAGCCCTTGAGGTGCCTGACCGCGTGCCTGATCTCGCCGAGCACCAGCATGGTCTCGGCGATCGCGGTCTCGACGGTGGAGCGGTGGCCGAAATCGGCCGAGATCGCCGCCTCGAATCGCGCCTCATTCTCGGTCAGCGCGGCGCGCAGGCGGCGCAGCCGGTCGAGCCGTGCCTGCAATGTCGGCGCCGGCTCGCTGCGCGACAGCTCGAACTGGCGATGAAAGGCCTCCTCAAGCGCATGCAGCCCCGGGCTCTTCGATGGCCGGTCCATGGCATTTCCCCCTCGGATGACGTTTTCTTGACTGATTTGTTGCGCGCCAAGCTCCGCTTTTGCGCGCGGTCTGGCAAGGCCCGGTTCCCGGCGGTAAATCCTGCCGGGACAGCCGGCGATTTCGACGTCACAAAATCCTCAAAAACCCGCATCCGGGGCTTTCCAAACCGGGCTCACGTTGATACATACGCCCCGCACCCGATGGCCTCGGCCCGGGTCGCCTTCTCAGGAAGCCCCCGGACGGATCGATCGGCGCCGTTGAAAAGCGTTGGCCGGCCGGCTCAGGCACCCTTTCTGCAAGGCACGCAACGGTTTAACGCGGGGTGGAGCAGCCCGGTAGCTCGTCAGGCTCATAACCTGAAGGTCATAGGTTCAAATCCTATCCCCGCAACCAACGATTCTTGCGAAAGCAAGGCACTTAAAACCCCGGCTTCCGCAAGGATGTCGGGGTTTTTCTTGTTCGCGGCGAACCGAAGGATCGCAGCCAGGTCGCCGCGCAGCACGATCGCAAGTTCGGCTTCGTTAGGCACGAGCGTCACCTGATCGACCAGCGTCCGGAACAGCTCAGCCGCCTCGGCCGTGCCGTCCGCGCTCAGTAGGCTCTCGTAAAGCGCTGCGACCCGCTGGCGGTATATCTCCGCCATGTTCGGATGCAGAAGGGGCGGTGGTTCCTCAGCGTTCGCCAGCAACTCGGTCAGTTCGGCCTTGCGGGCTTCAAGACCACCAATCTTTTCCTTGAGCTGAGCGCCGGGCACACCATCCAGGATGGCTTGGATCGCTCGATCCAAGTCCCGTTGAACGCGTTCCAACTCTTTGCGCTGACTGATGATGTCTGCGCTGCGCTCAATCCGCAGCCGGTTCACCTCGCGAGTAAATTCGTCGCAGAACTCCTTGAACAGCTCGGGCTCCATCAAGTGTGTCCGGAGGCCGCTAAGCACGGAAGCTTCAAGGGCGTCTCGCCTTATGTTCTGGCGGTTTTCGCAGGTGCCCTTATTCCGCGATGTCGCGCAACCAAGCAGATCTTTCGAGATCATCGTATATCCGCCACCACAGCAGCCACACTTCACGAGGCCGGCAAACAGGTGCTTCGGGCGCCGCCGCTCATTCAACGGGTTGTCGCCGGGCTCAGACGCCTCATAGGCGAGTGATTTTTGGCGTGCCTTCACCGCATTCCAAACTTCTTGGTCGATGATGCGCATCTCCGGAACCTCCTGAATCACCCACTCGGATTCAGGATTGAGGCGCGACACCCGCTTTCCCGTATCCGGGTCTTTCAGATAGCGGAGCCGGTTCCAGACGAGGCGCCCGACATAAAGTTCGTTGTTGAGGATGCCGACGCCGCGCTTCGGGTTGCCATGGATCGTTGACGGCCCCCATTCGGCGTTCTGTGGTCCAGGCACGCCTTCCTTATTCAGCTCAAAAGCAATCGCGCGGGACGACTTGCCGGCAATGTAGTCCGCAAAGATACGGCGTACGACGGCAGCTTCCGCCTCGTTAATCGTCCGATCGCCGCGGATCGGCTCGCCATTCGCCGCGAACTGCTTCACCACGTCATACCCAAAGCAGAGCCCACCACCGGACTTGCCATCCGCGACGCGGCCGCGCAGCCCGCGGCGCGTCTTGTCGGCGAGATCCTTCAGGAAGAGGGCGTTCATCGTGCCCTTGAGACCGACGTGCAGATGCGTCACGTCACCCTCCGACAGCGTAACGATACGCACACCGCCGAAGGCCATACGCTTGAACAGTCCGGCGATATCCTCCTGATCGCGGCTCAGGCGATCCATCGCTTCTGCGAGCACGACGACGAATTTGCCGCGCATCGCATCGCTGATCAGTTCCTGAATGCCGGGACGCAACAGCGACGCGCCAGAGATTGCGCGATCGGTATAGCTGTCGACGACCGTCCAGCCTTGCTTCTCGGCGTGCAGGCGGCACAGCCGTAACTGATCCTCGATTGAAGCATCTCGCTGATTGTCAGATGAGTAGCGGGCGTAGAGCGCGACCTTCACGAGGCGGCCTCCTTACTCCGGAAGGCGATCTCGCGTCCGGCTATCAGTTTCGGCTCGAACGAAGTCCCGTGCGGCCTGTCGCGCCAGCAGTCGGACCAGATTGAGGAGGCGTGGATCGGGCTTTGATGACGCAAGCGCAACCGGTTCGCGGGTCGCGTCAGCGACCACAAGAAGCTGTTCGGCTGTTGTACGTCGCGGTCGCGCCACGATCGGGTCCTTGTCCTAGCGCGGAATACCCCGCTTCGCGACAATGATGCCCAGTAACGGTGCATCGGCAAGATGAAAATGTATTGTAAGTCAATGGCCTGTGGCGCATCGGAGCGGATGGTGGCGGGTGACAGCGCATCGGCAGGGCACGGGTCGACCGTCGTCGTAGCCATAATATTTTTGTGATCGCCCCCCTTGGAAGAGGGGCGTCTGGTCATGGTGGCATCCCCCGGCGGCACCCATACCTTCGAGAGGCCATCTTCATTTGGCGAGACCGATAACAGTTCCACCAGCCTTGCGCTCCAAAGAAAATACGGTTATATATCCGGATATAGCACGGAGGGACGCGATGAGCAACAGTGCGCAGAAGAGAGCCCTTGAGAATTATCGGTCCCGCCTGACTAAGCGTGGCATCGCGCGGTTCGAGATCCAGGCGCTCGACGCCGACCGCGATCTGCTTCGATCCCTTGCCCGGAAATTGACGGAGGGCGGTCCGGAAGCCGGGCAGCTTCGCCGGACCATACGGCAGGCAGTGGCGGGTGAGCCTCCGAAAGCGGGCGGTATTCTCGCCGCGCTGCGTCGCTCACCTATGGTCGGCGCGGATCTCGACCTCAGCCGTCCGCGAGAAGAGGGGCGTAAGGTCGATCTGTGACGCGTTACCTCCTTGATACCAATATCATCAGCAACATCATAAAGCCGGAGCCGTCGGACTCGCTGCTGGCTTGGATGGGGGCTCAGAAGGACGACGACCTCTTCATTGCTTCGTTTACCGTCGCCGAAATCCGCCGAGGCATCTTAGAGAAACCAAAGGGCAAGAAGCGCAACAGCCTTGAAACTTGGTTCGCGGGCCCGGAAGGTCCGCAAGCGCTGTTCGCTGGCCGCGTCCTGTCGTTCGACGAGAAAGCTGGCCTCGTGTGGGCACAGCTGATGGCCAACAGCAGAGCCAAAGGCCGTTCGCGAAGCGCGCTAGACACAATCATTGCCGCTGTAGCCGAAGCCAATCAGTGCGTCGTCGTGACCGATAATGAAAAGGACTTCGAGGACATTCAGATCATCAACCCGCTCCGTAGCTCTGGGAGCCAGGAGGTAGGCAGGTGACGATAGCTCGGACGGTCCGGCCGATTCACTTCGGGGATTTCAGCGGCACCGAGTTCGAGCACCTCGTATTCGCCTACCACCTTTGCGACGGCTGGCCTTCCGACGCGTCGAGGTGAATCGCCAGAATTTCTTCCGGCGTTTCATTCACCTCGATGGTCTGGGCGTTGCTGCCGACGAAATCCAGGATCGTCCTTCCGCCTTCGCGCGACATCCCGCCGACCAGCGAGATATTCACGTAGTACGGCTCCGCTTTGCCAAAGCGGGTGCACTTGATCCAGAACTGCATCGCATTCTCCGTAAGCGTCAGGAAGCCGCCCGCAACTCACGTGCGGCCGCAACCATGTTGACGAGGGCCGGACGAACCTCCTCCCATTTGCAAGTTTCCGGTGACGAAGCGCGACAGAAAGATCCGGATCGGCGAAGTCCATTAAGGCCGCGCAGCACTACACGGCCGTCTCCCTGCGTGCGGAAGCCGTCCTGCGAGGCCTAATCGAGGGCTAGGCCCAACCACTCCGCAACAGCTGCCGGTACCCGTGCCTGCCCATCCATCTGGCACGGGAGAGGTGGCTCTCATAGGCAAGGCGTGCACGCTCCGGCTCGCGTTTGGGATCGATCTGCAGCACGATCTCTGCGACTTCTCGCCAGTCGGCGCCTTCTGCGTCTGCATCCAGCATACGCATATAGGTCACCGCATGCTCGCGGTCATACGGGGTCAAGGTCGGTTCGCTCGGTGCGGTGTCGCGTCGCATAGGAGTCTCCCAACTGAAGCTGAGAAGGATTTCTGAAGATTGTGGGCTTTTTATAGTCGTTCTGTCGCCTCCCCATGAAGCCAAGCTCACTCATGGGCAAACGCGAAATTTCGCTGTTGGAAGATGAGCACTACCAGAAACGGAGCCCTGCTCATTGCCGAGATAACGGCGCGACCGTCCACGATATCTCGACGGTGTCGTGTGCGGCGGTGGTTCTGGTGAGCCTGGTCCCTAATAGTTGGGTTATAGCCAGTGGTTTGACGGCACGAGCGAAAGGCATGCTTGGCGCATGAAACCTCGTGCGCTTGTGGCCTGGAATATTCGTCGGATCCGCGTGGATCGCGGCATCTCGCAAGAGAAGTTGGCTTATCAGACCGGGATTGATCGCTCCTACATGTCTAGCCTCGAGCGGCAATCGACAAACCCGACGATCGATCTGCTCGACCGCATCGCCAAAACGCTGGACGTTCATTTGTCGGAATTCTTTGTTCGTCCAGCCAAACGTGCGAAGGCTCCCAAGATATTGCCGAAAGGCCGTAAGCCAGCGCGTCCACGTCGTAGGAAGGAACCCGAAGCGGTGACCGCGGACGTCCTCGGGACCAAGACTGAGATGGTCAAGACAGCCAAACGACCGACGAAACGACCAGGCTGAGGACGCAATGGTTCACATAGAACGAAAGCGTTCCGCAGCTAGCCCGCCTGTCTGCAATAGGCGCACTGTAAGTTCTCTGTCGGGTTAAGCCCGGCAGCGGCCTGCTAGCAAGGGCAGACCAAACGCCATTGGCATTCTCCGCACCAGCGCGACGGATAAATCGTCTCTGAAGACATACCCGATGATGCCTCACGATCACCGAAACATTGTATCTGAAGGCGTAGTGTGCAGTAATCAATGCACACTGATCAGTGTGGCCACGTCCTGAAAAAGGACGGGGCTTTTCGTTGGGCTGCCGTTCAACAGGAGTGCGTGCGACGCTCATCGGTTAGGTTGCGTGCGGAACGTCAATCCGCGTCGTGGGATAAGCCGTTCCTCCAGCAAATAACCAATTGCGCACTTCTGTCGGCTTCAATGTAGGGCAGCGTTAAGCGTCAACCTTCTCTCTCTCTGAGGCAATGAATGTCTTGATTTCATCCGTCAGCCGAAACCATTTGCGATTGTAGCGAACCGCCTCGAAGCGCGTGTGAAGTTCGCGTTCAAGTGATGCCGTGCTTGGGATTGTCAGGTGAATTGTGGGCTCGATATGGGAAGCGGTCCGCAGGGATCCCAATCGACGCTCAAGGCAAGAGGTGAATCCGATCTTTACGAATTCAGGATTGTCGGTGCTGATCAAGTGGACTACCGTCCGGAGGGCTTCACTGTACCACTGTAGATATGGTTGATGATGAGTCGGCACTGGCGACGCACGTCTTCATCGAA
Organism: Bradyrhizobium sp. BRP56; assembly: GCF_020194035.1. NCBI lineage: Bacteria > Pseudomonadati > Pseudomonadota > Alphaproteobacteria > Hyphomicrobiales > Nitrobacteraceae > Bradyrhizobium > Bradyrhizobium sp. BRP56. The sequence goes on along the minus strand of NZ_JADYVV010000013.1, from coordinate 76,194 downwards.
GCAATCGGTCCTGGCTGGCCGTTCCTTTGGATATCCGAACGCCACGCGCGCCGCCACCGTCGCCTCACGAGCCTTTGATTGTGTGGGACAGCTCGGAGCATTTGCCTGCGCCTCTCGCAGTGATTTGACCGTGGACACGACATCGTCGATGGAATTGATGGCTCGCTGCTTTAGCAGCTTGTCGTCGAATTCCTCGGTGCCGTCTTCGGATTCTTCCGAGAGCTCCATGTCCATTTCACTGGGATCAAAACGTTCCCATAGCCACCGACGCGCCGTTTCCTTTTTCGCTTTCGCCAGCAGCTTCTTTGCTGCTGTCCGCGGTAGATGGCGCAGATCGTCGTCGTCGCAGAGGATGATCCAGTCCTCGGGCAGCGTGAATGGAGCGCCCAGGCCCATCAAGGTACCAGCTAAAGCCTCAACCGCTTCCTCTCTTTCGAGCATTTTTTACTCCATGGATGCGGGGGACGCGAAATTGCCAGCGGGTAATTATGGGTATTCCAATTCGAACCGTTCGACATCTGCGCCCGTCCTCTTTGCTGGGGAAAACGACAAGCGGAGTGCAGGTATCTACAATTAATAGTGCAAGTCCCTGCTCACCATCACGCGCCGGATGTTGCCGAGGCTGGTCAGGGCGTTCAGCCGGTCTGTCGTGACTGGGGCGAAGCAGGAGCGGGCGCCTTCGATCCTGCCAACGAGGTCACATAATTCATCTCGCGTGAGGTGCATCAAGTTCAGAGACCATCCACGGCTGCGTCTTAGCCGCGGCACGGCTTGCCTTCGATCCCGACCCCACGGCGTCCATGCACCATCTGCGCTCAGTACGAAAGCGTCACCGAGGCCCATCACATCGACCCGTGGGCCGTCCAGTTCGACGCAAGAGAGGCAGAGCCCGTACAGGAGTCGTGCTGGCTCTGTTCGACACGTCACCGCCTGATGCATTATTGAAGCGCTCGTCGAGACCCGGCAGCCTAGGCTTGACGGCGTCGAGACAGACTGGACAAGATCGGGGTGCGGTTTGTTCATCGCTGGCGAAGACCACGTCCTAGATGCGATTTTCGTATTGCAGATAGGGCGCATCCGTTGTCGCGAACCGGGCTCTATGAGCTGCGCTTGCCGACTCCCTTACGGAAACGGGGTCTCGGCCCATGCGGGTAACGATCCCCTTCTGTAATCCGATCTCTGACGTCAAGCCCCCTTTTAGGGCCCGCCACATGTCTCCTTCGAGGATGGAAGCGGTCACGCTTTGCCGGTCGGGTGAAGTCGCAGTTTGACCCGTTGCAGACATCCCGCGATCAGAGATACTCGATGCAAGACGCTATCCGGAATATGACTGTGGGTGCCGTTCTCTACGAACCAATCAACGTATTTAAGCCGATGGGCCGGACATCGGAATAGTCGACGGGCCATTCGAGTACTTGACCGTGGGTGGCGTCAGGTTACCGCTGCCTTTCACTACACGAATGACGGTCGTGCGCCTTTCGAATGGTGATCTGTTCCTGCAGTCGCCGATCAGATTTGATGAGGCGCTGGCAAGCGAACTGCAACGGATGGGGACAATCCGACATCTCGTGTCACCCAACCAGTTTCACTACTCTCATATCGGAGAGTGGTCGAAAGCCTTTCCCGATGCGATCCCATGGGCTTCACCGCGTGTACGCCAAAGAGCGCGCGCTCGGCACATCGATGTCACGTTGCGCGAGACCTCGATTTCGATCCGCCAGAAGAATGGCGGCAAGACATCGACCAGACGCTATTTCCCGGTGGGTACTTCAAAGAGTTCATCTTCTTTCACAAGAAATCGAAGACGCTGGTTCTCACGGACACGATTATCAACATCGAGTTGGACAAGATGCCCGAACCTTGGCGAACGGCTACAAGGCTCAGCGGGATGTACCATCCCCGCGGGCAAATATTCTTTGGCATGCGGCTGCCGCTACTACAAGGCTAAAGCAGCGTTCGCAAAAATCCACTCTTGGCGTCCGGAGCGCATTGTGCTCAGCCATGGCCGGTGTTTCGAGTCTCATGGCGACGAAGTCATCAGGAGGATATTTGGAGGGCCGGCGTCTTGAAAATAAAACTCGTTCGGCCGCGCCGAGAGCCAATTTCCGCGTCTGGGCCCAAGCGGTCCTAACCGCAGCGCAGCAGTCTCCCGCCTTACACAAATGTGCTATCCTTTCGGTCGGAGGCGCCGACCGCGCCCACCTCGATTCAGGACCTCCTCGCTTGCGGCGAGGTGATCCGATGAAACGACGCGAATTCATCAGGCTTGTCGGCGGCGCGGAGCTCGGTCCCGAGGGAATGATGGCCTACCAAGAAACCTTTGTTCAGCGGCACCAACACCGGATCTACGTCCGAGATCACCCCGGGGCGGAAGCGGCGATTATTCTCATGCACGGATTCCCTGACAACGTACACCTGTACGACCGTCTGTCTCCTTACCTCTCGCCGCCGCGCCGGGTCGTGCTATTTGATTTTCTCGGGTGGGGCAGTTCGGATAAGCCGTCCGGCTACCCTTACACCACCGACAATCAAGTTGGTGACCTCGACGCCGTCATAACCCAACTGGGGCTCGGGCAAGTCGTCCTCGTCGCGCACGATGCCTCGGGCCCTCCGGCCATCGATTTGGCACTGGCCCGCCCTGAGCGCGTAGCCGGCCTGGTGTTGTTGAACACGTACTACTGCGAAATGCCGACCCTCCGGCGGCCGGAGGCGATCTGGCTCTTCTCCACGCCGGTGATCAGAAACGTCGCGAGGCCTGTGTCGCGGATGTTCGGGAACTGGCTCTTCCGCCGGATGTACTGGTGGCAGGTCGGGAGGTTCATCCGAGATGCGGATGTCAGACGTGAGTTTGTACCGCTACTCTATCAACAGTTCGACGCCACGCCCAGTGCACGCCCTGCCTTCTTTCGCCTGAACGAGGACTTACTGCCCATGGTCCGATCGCGCGCACAAATGATCCCCAAGCTGAAAGAGTTCAGACGCCCGGTCCGGATCATATTTGGCGACGCCGATCCTTCCCTGAACAGCGGCGTCGCCCGAACCTTCCACGAGTTCCTCCCGGGCTCCGAACTATTCCTGATCCTGGGTGCTCGACACTTCGTCCAACTGGATGAGCCGGAGCAGGTGGCGCGGTTAATCCTGGCCATGCCAGGGCCGCGGAGTACGACGGCCTAGTGCCGGTAACAGAATCGGCCACCGAACCCGGCGCGCATTTAGCTTCGTATGTCGATCGCATCGTCAAAGTCGGGAAACCCTACCGACTCACAAGTGCAGGCTCCCACGGTGGTGGATCTAGGGTCATGTGTGGGCACCACTTCGCTTCCTCTGAAATGGTAAGGTAGCGGATGCCAGTCTCGGCCTACCTCAAGGCAGCCTTGTTCGTAGTGGCCGCGGCCGCCGCATTGTTCGCGCCAGCCGGGACGGTCGCAATCCTGGGCTTTTGGGCGTATCTCGCAATTTTCGCCGCCGTCATGATCGTTTCGTTCGCGGCACTCGATCCGGACCTCTTGCGCGAACGCATGCGGCCGGGCGGCAAGAAGCCGCCGCTCGCGTTGAGGGTCTTCACGCTGGTTCTGTTCATGCATTGGATCGTTGCCGGGCTCGACCGTGGCCGTTTGCATTGGAGCGACGATGTGCCCGGCTGGCTGCAAGGCATATGCCTGTTCACGTTCGCAGCCGGCTACGCGCTGGCACTATGGGCTATGCACGTCAACCGGTTTTTCTCCTCGGTCATTCGCATCCAGACCGACCGCGGTCAGCGTGTCGTCACCACGGGCCCCTACGCCTTCGTCCGCCATCCCGGATACAGCGGCGGGATTCTGATCATAGCGGCAAGCGGACCCGCACTTGGATCTTGGCTCGCGGCCGCGCTTGTTGTGATCTTCAGCCTGCCGTTTCTGCTCTATCGCATTATCACGGAGGATCGAATTCTTCAGGTAGAGCTTGCGGGCTATTCGGATTACGCCGCGCGGGTCCGATGGCGGCTCGTCCCGGGGATTTGGTGAAAGCCAAACCTCCTTTGGGAAAGCATGCTCCTCACCAAACCGGGCCGTTGCTATCTCAGAGAGGAAGCAAGCGAGCCATGTCTGCAAGTGGGCCCATTTCGGACCCTCGCCTTAGTCCCCCGGATGTCTGCTATCGGAGGAGACTGAGAAATGATGTCTGCGCGGCCAGCTCTTCGGTCGGTCAGGCTCTAGTCTCGGGCATAGACCCGCGACCGGAGCCACCACCGCCGTGATTGAAGCGCAGGATCAGTCGCAGGCCACTATCGAGTTTAAGATGGACGGGACGATTACCTGGACTTCTCTCTGAATTTCGTGTGCACAAAAAACGGTGAAGCTACGCCCTCAAATTTGAGGTTCGCCGTTACCGTTGAAGTTCGCCACTGAACTTGGTGAATGTCCACCATCGGGATTGCGTCTCCTTCGCCGTGAAGATCACTGATCATCTGCTCGAAAGATCGCTGCTTCATGTTCGCGGCCGCTTTGTCGCGATAGACGGCAAGGCCGCCGAACACGCACGGATGTCGCGTATTCCGCCCTTAAATGCGCTTTCAGGGGAAAGCCTTCCCCTACGCCCGAGTCTGAGGTCTCGGCCGACCCCTTCTGTGGGGAGAACCCCACAACGCCCCCTTAGAGTGAGAGGGCGGACGGGCTTCGCCATGACGGGTTGAAGAACGGAGGAGAGGCCTCCAGCGCCTGTCGTGGAGATAACCCATGACCCAAGTCGAAGTTCTGAGCGCCGCCCGCGACCATGTCGGCGGCTACAAGGTGGACGTGACCCGCGGCGAGCGCGTCGGCCGAGTATCGTCGGAATGGTTCTCGCGGCCAGCGGACGAGCGCTATCTATCCTTGTGGACCTCTATGCCACGGTGCGTAGACGGACCGAGCGAAGCTGGACCCGAACGCTCGAGAGCGCTGCGATCCGGGTTGAGGCCGTCGCGACGATGCCGAGCGCCTCGCTCTGCTGCTGCCCGGTTCCGACGCGCCGACTCACTGGAGTTTCGGCCAACTTGTCAGCTTGGTCGGAGCGTCGGCGGCTTACCTCCGTCAGCTTGCGGCGCCCGCTCGCTGGCATCAACCCGCAGTTCGGCCTCAACTCTCATCGGGCGGAGCAGCTCAAGACGCTCGAGATAGAGGATGGTCGCGTCGAGCTTCGCGCCGCTACGGGTCCCGAATATGGCCGTTATCTAAACAATGAAGCTGTCTCACCAGCTTTTCACTGATCCCTTCCCATCGACGTTGAGCCTGACGCCGCCCCGCAAGCGGTGGCGATCTCGTGCGCTCGCGTCGCTCCCAAGGAGCTATCACGATGTCTTTCAGGATGCAGTCCGGAGCGCGTGCCAATGTTTACACGCATATCACCGCCGAGATCATCGCGGCAATCGAGCAAGGTGCAGGCCAGTGGCGTGCGCCGTGGTTCCACAACGGGACGAGTGCTGCCAGCCCAACCAACGTCGCTTCGGGTAAACGCTACCGGGGTATAAACACGGTGGCGCTCTGGGTTGCAGCCACGGCCAGCCATTACAGCGATGGCCTGTGGGGCACCTATCGGCAATGGCGGGACGCTGGCGCGCAGGTGTGCAAGGGCGAACGCGCTACCACTGTTGTGCTGTGGAAGCAGGTCGCTCCGTCCGAGCCGGCTGACGACGATGACGATGGCGCCGATCGGCGGATGTTTGCCCGAGCATTCTCGGTGTTCAACGTCGCTCAGGTGGACGGATACGAGCGCCCGCCGACGAACGTCCTACCAGAGAGCGAGCGCCTGGCGCATGCGGAAGCTTTCATCGCCAACCTCGGGATCAAGACTATATTCGGCGGATCCGAGGCTTACTACCTCCCGTCATCGGACACGGTATTCATGCCGGACTTCGCCTCCTTCCGCGATGCCGCGTCATTCTATGCCGTCTGGCTGCATGAGGACGGCCATGCATCAGGGGCAAAGCACCGCCTTGACCGCGATCTCTCGGGTCGGTTCGGCTCGGCTGCCTATGCCGCCGAGGAATGTTGCGTGGAGATTCTCAGCGGGCTTGTTCTTGCCGATTTGGGCATAGCCCATCATCCGCGTCCCGATCATGCAGCGTATATTGCGTCGTGGATCGAAGTGTTGAAGGACGATCCTCGGGCTATCTTTACTGCCGCCAGCAAGGCGCAGCAGGCCGCCGACTGGATGCACGCGCAGCAGCCCGTATCTGCTGAGGAGCGTCAGACGTCATCCGCAGCCCCCGACGAGACGGACGCATACCAGTCTCATTTTCCTCTTGTCGCTGGCACGTTATAGCAGGGCGCGGACCTGAAGATGCTGGGCGATGACGTTCTCCAGCTGGAGGCCTGCGCGAGGAAGCTACTCGACCGCGCGACCTGATACCCGGAAAGCCGGAGATGCGGAACGGCGTGTCTCCGGTTTCGTGGCTTTCCGTCTTTCCTGATTGCCGGTTTCGCAGCGCTGCCCTTGAGAGGAAGAGGGCGGCGCTGCGCTTCGTGACGGCTTGGAGGCCCAGAGAGGCTTTGGGTCGGGCCGTCGCGGAGTATCACCCATGGCTACTGCCGTTCGGAAGATCACCCTGTCGTCCTCGCGCGACATTCCCTTCAACAAGCTGGTGCTTGGCCAGTCAAACGTCCGGCGTGTGAAGGCCGGCGTTTCCATCGAGGAGCTGGCCGAGGACATCGCCCGCCGCACCTTGCTCCAAAGCCTCAACGTCCGGCCGGTCCTCGACGTCGAAGGCGCCGAGACCGGCATGTTCGAGATCCCGGCCGGCGGGCGTCGCTATCGGGCGCTGCAGCTGCTAGTGAAGCAGAAGCGCCTGGCCAAGACTGCGCCGGTGCCTTGCGTCGTGCGCGATCCGGCGACCGACATTCTCGCCGAGGACGACTCGCTCGCCGAGAACATCCAGCGCGCGCCGCTGCACCCGCTCGACCAGTTCCGTGCCTTCCAGGCTCTGCGCGAGAAGGGGCAGTCCGAGGAGGACATCGCCGCCGCCTTCTTCACGTCGGTCAACGTGGTGAAGCAGCGCCTGCGCCTCGCCTCGGTTTCGCCCGCGCTGCTCGATGTCTATGCCGAGGACGGCATGTCGCTCGAGCAGTTGATGGCGTTCCCCGTCACCGCGGATCACGGCCGCCAAGAGCAGGTCTGGCAAGCTATCTCCGGCTCCTGGCAGAAGGAGCCCTACCAGATCCGCCGCATGTTGACGGAAAAGACGGTGCGTGCCTCCGACCGGCGGGCCGTGTTTGTCGGCCTCGACGTATACGAGGCGGCCGGGGGCGTGCTGCTGCGCGACCTGTTCCAGTCCGACGACGGCGGCTGGCTGGAGGACGTCGCTCTGCTCGACCGTCTGGTCGCCGAGAAGTTGAAGGCAGAGGCGGAAACGATCGCCGCCGAAGGCTGGAAGTGGATCGAGGTCGCGATCGACTTCCCCTACGGGCATGCTCGTGGTTTGCGCGAGCTGGACGGCGTACCCGCCGGTCTCACCGCCGACGAGCAGGCGACCATCGAGGCGCTCAAGGCCGAATTTGCCAGGCTCGAAGCCGAGCATGACGGCGCGGATGAGCTTCCCGACGAGGTTGACCAGCGACTTGGCGAAATCGAGACGGCTCTCGCCGTCTTCGACGATCGACCCATCAGTTATCAGCCTGCCGACATCGCCCGCGCGGGTGTGTTCGTCGGCATCGACGCCGAAGGCGCGCTCTTGGTTGATCGCGGTTACGTCCGGCCTGAGGACGAGCCGCCCGTGACCGAGCCAGAGCAGGGCAGCGATGGCGGACCCGCTGCCGCGCCCCTCGACGGCGCCGAACCATCAGCGCCGGGAATCCAGCGCGCCGTCATCACCATCGGCGGGCAGGTCGCGGAGGCAGAGGACGAGGATGATGATGCGGTGAAGCCGCTGCCGGACCGCCTGCTGACCGAGCTCACGGCGGAGCGAACTTTGGCGCTGCGCGACAGGCTGGCGATCACGCCTTCGGTCGCTTTCCAGGCAGTGCTGTACAAGTTCTGCCTCGACGTCTTCTCCCGCTATTCCTCCTACGGGACGGCGATGGAGGTATCGGTGCGCAACGCCAGCTTCCCGGTGCAGGCGCAAGGGCTGAAGGACACACCGGCCGCCAAAGCGATCGACGGGCGCCACAAGACCTGGGAGGAGCGCCTGCCGAAAGACAAGGTCGATCTCTGGGACTGGCTCACCGGTCTGACGGGCGACGAGCAGGCGGCGCTCTTTGCACACTGCGCCTCATTCGGCGTCAACGCGCTCTACGAGAAGGGCGACCGCTACGGCGGCGGCGCCACGCCGCACACCGTAGAGCAGCGGATCACTGAGGCCGATCGCATTGCCCGGGCCGTCGACCTCGACATGGTGGCGTCCGGTTGGCGCCCAACCGTCGAGAACTATCTCGGCCGCCTGCCGAAGCGCCGCATCCTGGAGGCGGTGCGGGAGGGTGCCGGCGAGCGGGCCGCGCAGCTCATCGATCATCTGAAGAAGGGCGACATGGCCAAGGAGGCCGAACGGCTCCTGGCCGAGACCAGCTGGCTGCCCGAGCCCCTGCGGATGCCCGACGCCCAACTGGCGGCGGCTGTCGATGCCGCGGAGCCCGAGGGCGATGGCGATGCGCTGCCGGAATTCCTCGCCGGCGACGAGGAGGAAACCTCGGCCGATGAAGCGGGCGAGCCGCACATGATCGCGGCTGAATAACTCGACTGCGCGGGATGGCCGAAGCCGTCCCGCGTCTTTTCATTGCCATTCACCCCAAAGCCCTGGCGTAAGCCGGGCTTTTGCATTCTGGAGGCTCTCGTGCCCCTCTTCACCATCGAGACGACCTATCATTTGCCGATCTATCGGCAGCGAACTTACGACGCCGAAACGCTCGACCAAGCCTGCGATCTTGCGATCGCCGACGAGGGCTGGGACGGCAACAAGTCGGACGTTGAATCGTCTGGTGAGACCTATGTTACCGGTGCCTGGGAAGGCCGCGACGCTGCCTATAGCGGCCGGCACCTGCCGTTTGCCTCACGTTTCGGCGAGCAGGTCCAGCGCAAGGCCGGCCATTTCGAGGTGCTGCTCGGCCTGCTCAAGATACTCACGCACCTGCCGGAAGCAGGCTCAGTGGATGTCGAGCTTTGGCGCCGGCGGGCGGACGCCGCCATCGCCAAAGCCGAGGCCATTCTCGCGGGCGAAGACGACCCGATCGAGGGAGCTGCGTCATGACGAAACACATCGTCACTGTCGTCGAAGCCGATGCGAGCTACCTCGCGGAAGCGGCCGCCGCCGCTGACGATGGTCAGGCCTCGCCATCTCGGCCGTTCGGATCCTGAGGAACGCTCTGTGCGCGGCGCGCCGCCATCCGGTGGCGCGCCGTTTCTCATGTCGGGCACGGCCTTGATGCTGAGAGGGAGAGGACGGCCGGGACGGGTTTGAGCCGGCGCGGTCAGAGAGAGCGCCGATCGGCTCGCCCGTTCCCGCTCTCCTGAAGGCTTCCTCCATGACTGACCTTTCCCCGATCGCGGCCGACCCGGCCGCTCCGATCTCGCCTGTTCGCGCTCCCGAGGGCGCCAGTGTCATCATCGCTGCGGCTGAGCAGCTCCTGCCGCATCTCGAACGTGGCCAGCGTATCGACACCGCGATTCTCCGCGCCGCCATGGAAGCGGCCTTCGGCGCATCCGACGCGACAGGCGCCTGGGACTGGAAGATGGCCTATGACGCTTGCGAGGCCGCCACCGTCCTGTTTCTGCGCAAATACGGAAAGGCGCTCTTCCGCAAAGCTGATTCAGCGGCTTCACGACTTTTCGCTTTGGACAAGATCGCGGGGCTTCTGCCGACCCACACGCGCCGCTCTGCCGAGAGCGAGGCTTTCCAGCAATTGCCTCGGCCCTGGCGCGTCTTGCCGATGGCGGCCGGCTGGTCACGATATCAGGCGCCAACTTCTCTCCCGAAGCCTCGGTCTGGCGCGACGCCTTCGTCCGGTTGCAGGAACGCGGCCGCGTGGTGTTCACCGCCGCGATCGCCGGCGCGGTCTATGCCAAGCACGGCATCACGATCGAGACGCGCCTGACGATCATCGACAAGGTGCCGGCCGATGACCCGAACACGTTCCCGGAGTCGCCGAGAATGGCGCCCGACGTTCCAACGCTGCTCCGCTGGATCGGTGAACACGTTCCACCTCGTCTGAGCGTCGCATCAATTGGCGCGCGTCCCATGTCAGCAGCGCCGGCGCCTCGCAGCGTGCGCGGCTATCTCGCGCGGCCGGCCGGGCGGCTGGCCAAGGCCTCGGTCGTTGACCCCGAAGCGGTTGACCTCGTTTATGAGACGACCGATTGGACGCCGCCCGAGGACGCGCATCTCAGCGAGGCCATCTACGAAGAGTACCGGCTCCAATCGATCCGGATCCCCGGCGCGCAGGCGCACCCGACCAAGCTGGTGCAGTCGGCCGCGATGGCCTCGGTCGCGCCGCCGAAGCCGAGCTATCGGCCGCGCCTGCCGGCGAACCTCGTCAGCGACGGCATTCTGTCCGACGCCCAGCTTGAGACGGTGATCTATGCCGGCGAAGCGCATGATAACTATCTCGCCGGTGCCTGGACCGTTGACGAGACCTTCGACCTCGTCACGGCCGCCCGCGACGACGCACCGAACGCCGTCCGCTTCCGTCGCGGCTTCATGCTCGGTGACGGGACCGGCGCCGGCAAGGGTCGCCAGTCCGCCGGCATCATCCTCGACAACTGGCTGCAGGGCCGGCGCAAGGCGGTCTGGATCTCGAAGTCCGACAAGCTGCTCGAGGACGCGCAGCGCGACTGGTCGGCGCTCGGCATGGAGCGTCTGCTGGTCACGCCGCTCTCGCGCTTCCCTCAGGGGCGCGAGATCCGGTTGGCCGAAGGCGTCCTATTTTTAACCTACGCTACGCTGCGGTCCGACGACCGCGGCGAGAAGCTTTCGCGCGTCCGGCAAATTGTTCAATGGTTGGGCTCCGACTTCGACGGCGTCATCATTTTCGACGAGAGCCATGCCATGCAGAATGCCGGTGGCGGCAAGGGCGAGCGGGGCGATGTCGCGCCTTCGCAGCAGGGCCGTGCGGGCCTGCGCCTGCAGCATGCGCTGCCCGATGCCCGCGTCGTCTATGTCTCGGCGACCGGCGCCACCACGGTCCACAATCTCGCCTACGCCCAGCGGCTCGGCCTGTGGGGCGGCGAGGATTTTCCGTTCGCCACGCGCGCCGAGTTCGTCGAGGCGATCGAGGAGGGCGGCGTCGCGGCAATGGAGGTGCTCTCGCGCGATCTCCGGTCGCTCGGTCTCTACACCGCCCGCTCGCTCTCCTACGACGGTGTCGAGTATGAACTGGTCGAGCACCAGCTCACCGACGAGCAGCGGCGCATCTATGACGCCTACGCCGGTGCGTTCGCCATCATTCACAATCATCTCGACGCGGCAATGCAGGCCGCCAACATCACCGGCGAGACCGGCACGCTCAATCGCCAGGCGAAGTCGGCCGCGCGCTCGGCCTTCGAGTCCGCCAAGCAGCGCTTCTTCGGTCACCTGCTCACCAGCATGAAGACACCGACCCTGGTTCGCTCGATTGAGCGGGACCTGGCCGAGGGCCATGCCGCCGTGATCCAGATCGTGTCGACCGGCGAGGCGCTGATGGAGCGCCGGCTCGCCGAAATTCCACCTGAGGAATGGAACGACGTGCGCGTGGACATCACGCCGCGCGAGTACGTGTTGGATTACCTCGCCCATTCCTTCCCGGTGCAGCTCTATGAGCCCTTCACCGACGCCGAGGGCAATCTCTCGTCGCGGCCCGTCTTCCGCGACGGCCAGCCGGTCGAGAGCCGCGAGGCCGTCGGCCGCCGTAATGAGCTGATCGAACGGCTCGCTTCACTGCCGCCGGTTCCCGGCGCGCTCGACCAGATCGTGCAGCGTTTTGGCACGGACCTTGTGGCGGAGGTGACCGGACGTTCGCGGCGCGTGGTGCGCCGGAGTGACCGCCTTGCCGTCGAGAACCGCTCGGCCTCCGCCAATCTCGCAGAGACCGCCGCCTTCATGGACGACTTGAAGCAAGTGCTTGTCTTCTCGGAAGCCGGCGGCACGGGTCGCAGCTACCACGCCGAGCTCTCTGCGCGGAATAGCCGGCTTCGCGTCCATTATTTGCTCGAGCCGGGCTGGAAGGCCGACGCCGCGATCCAGGGCCTCGGTCGAACGAACCGCACCAACCAGGTGCAACCACCGCTGTTCCGCCCCGTGGCAACCGACGTGAAGGCGGAGAAGCGATTCCTCTCGACCATTGCCCGCCGGCTCGACACGCTCGGTGCCATCACGCGCGGCCAGCGCCAGACCGGCGGCCAGGGCCTGTTCCGGCCCGAGGACAATCTTGAGAGCCACTACGCCCGGGATGCGCTGCGGCAGCTCTATCTGCTGCTCGCGCGCGGCAAGCTAGAAGGCTGCTCGCTCCAGACCTTCGAGGACGCCACGGGCTTGAAGCTCGTGGACGACAACGGCATCAAGGACGAGCTGCCGCCGATCACGACGTTCCTCAACCGCCTGCTCGCGCTCACCATCGACCTGCAAGGTCTGCTGTTCACGGCCTTCGAGCAGTTGCTGAACGCCAAGGTCGAGGGCGCCATCGCCAGCGGCGTCTACGACGTCGGCCTGGAGACACTGCAGGCCGAGAGCTTTGTCGTCGCCGATCGGCACCCGATCTACACGTATCCCGCGACCGGGGCAGAAACCCGGCTGCTCACGATCACGGAACGCCGGCGCAATCGCCCCATGACGCTGGATCAAGCGCTCGATCGTCTCGCCGATCCTCTAGCGGTACTGCTGGTCAACGCGCGCTCGGGGCGCGCCGCGGTGCAGATTCCGGCGCCGAGCTTCATGCTCGATGACGGCGAGATCGAACGCCGCGTCCGGCTGATCCGCCCGATGGAGCACCATCATGCTTCGATGAAGATGATGGACGAAAGCCACTGGCAGCCGGCGGATCACGAGACGTTCGCCGCAGCATGGAACGGCGAATTCCTCGACGTCCCCGAGTTCGCCGAGAACACACTGCACATTGTCGCGGGCTTGCTGTTGCCGATCTGGAAGCGTCTGCCGAACGAGTCGTCCCGGATCTATCGGCTTCAGACCGAGGATGGCGAACGCATCATCGGTCGCAGGGTCTCGCCGGCCTGGGCGGCGAACGCTTGCCCGGCAGCGACCTGCAGCTTGACCCCACACGAGGCTTTCTCGGCGCTGATGGAGGGGCGCACCGTCCTTAACCTCGCCGAGGATCTGCAGCTCCGTCGCGTCCGCGTGATGGGCGCCCATCGCATCGAGCTGTCCGGCTTCACCGATGCGATGCGTGAGCGGCTGCGCGCGTACGGCCTCTTCAGCGAGATCATCTCGTGGAAGCTGCGCATGTTCGTGCCGACCAACGAGACCGGTGCCGCGGTGCTGGCAAAGGTGCTCGACCATTATCCGGTCGCGCGCGTCAGTGAGCGGGAAGCCGCCTGATGGCCCGCGACGACGCATCCGAACTGGCCCGCCGTCTCGCGCGTGACGCCGAGGCGGTGTGCCGCCATTACCTGTCCAATGGGCGGCGCCAGGGCCGCTACTGGACGGTAGGCGACGTCCGCAATACGCACGGCCGGTCGATGTTCGTCCGGCTCAGCGGACCGGAATCTGGCCCTGGCGCCGCCGGGCACTGGCGAGATGCCGCCTCGGCCGAACATGGCGACCTCCTCGACGTGATCCGCGAGAGCTGCGGTTTCACTCACTTTCGCGACGTCGCCAATGAGGCCCGACGCTTTCTAAGTCTGCCGCGTCCAGAACTGGAGGTAGAGCTAAATCGGCCCCCGTCACGAAAATCGCCCGCGCCACTCGGGTCGCCAGAGGCGGCGCGGCGGCTCTTCGGCGTGTCGCGGCCGATCGCAGGCACGCTCGCAGAAACGTATCTTCGCAATCGCGGCATTACGGCTTTGCACGAAACCGGATGTCTGCGTTTTCACCCGCGTTGCTACTACCGACCCGACGACCACGGCCCGACCGAGACCTGGCCGGCGATGATCGCCGCCGTCACCGATTTCTCAGGCCACCTGACCGGCGCGCATCGCACCTGGCTTGACCCCGGTGGCTTCAGCGAGACATCACTCGGCAAGGCGCTGATCGACACGCCGAAACGAGCGATGGGCGACCTGCTTGGTCACGCCGTTCGATTTGGCGTAGCCGGCGAAGTGATGGCGGCCGGCGAGGGCATTGAGACGATGCTGTCGCTCCGTTGTGCTTTGCCGACCATGCCGATGGTCGCAGCCCTCTCGGCGGCGCATCTTTCTGCCATCCTCTTTCCGGACACGCTCCGCCGGCTCTACATCGCCCGCGACGACGATCCTGCCGGTGACGGCGCCATGACGGCCTTGATCGATCGGGCGCAGGCGGTCGGGATTGAAGCAATCGTGATCTCGCCGCGGCTTGGTGACTTCAACGAGGATCTTCGCCTGCTCGGATTTGACGCCCTTCGGGCCACAAGCCGCGTGCAGATCGCAGTGCAGGACGTCGCGCGCTTTGTGGAGCTGGAGGCATAACCGTAACGGGATGAGGGGCGATGCGGCCGCTTCGTTACCGCGAGGCCGGTAGTCCTGCTTCCCCTCGGCGCCGGAAAGGACCGCCCCACGACCTTCTGAGAGGGCGATCGGGCGGCAAGCGGCCCGGACCGGCAACCTCGTGGGCCGACTATTTTCCGTCGGCGGCTGAGCCGCCTTTACATCGCGAGGCAAAATAGTCGGCCCCCTTCGGTCCTCCGCTAACGCTCCGGCCCTCCGCTGCGCTGCGGGTGCAAGTCCGTTCCGCCCGCCGCCTTCGTCGCCATGAAGGCCGCGATGGGCGCGGTCGACCCGACGAGAGGAAAGCCGCAATGACCACCAACCGAGGCGACGATTTCGAGCCGCACCACGACTCATCTCCGACCGATCAAGTCCTCCAGGAACTTCAGCTCCATGGCTACCGTCCCTTCCACGATGAGCCCGATCCCCGGCGGCTCCCTGAGGCGCGAGTCCTCGTCGGCAGCATCGTCGACATCTTCGATGCCCTCGTGGTGGCGCTGTCCGATACCCGTCTTGAGCCCGACCTCGAAGACCTGCTCTGGTCGACAGTGAACGTCTTCCATCGTGCCATCGACAGGATCGAGCGCGAGCTCGACGACAACGAACTGGCGCAGCAGCGCTCGCAGCGGGAGCAGGATGGTAGCGAGATCAAATCCGTCGAGCTGGAACGACTGACAGCGGAGGGGCAGACGCTGATCGAGCGACGCAACGCCTTCGAGCTGATGCGCGACCAGGCCGCCGATGAGTTCGAACGCCACACCCATTCCGTCTGGCGACCGCGCAACGGGTCGAAGGTCAACCACCGCAATCTGACCTCCGCGATGATCGACAGCCGCGACTTCCTGGTTGCGAAGAAGCGCGCCGACCATCAGCTGCTCATGCCGCCCGGCCCGAAAGTCGCGCTGACCGGTGGTCTCGACTTCAACGATCACCGGTTGATCTGGGCCAAGCTGGACCAGGTGCACGCCAAGCATGCGGACATGGTGTTGCTGCACGGCGGATCGCCCAAGGGCGCCGAGTTGATCGCCGCCAAGTGGGCCGACAATCGCAAGGTTCCGCAGATCGCCTTCAAGCCCGACTGGACCAAGCATGCCAAGGCCGCTCCGTTCAAGCGCAACGACGCGATGCTCAACGAGTTGCCGATCGGGGTGATGCATTTCCCGGGCACGGGAATCCAGGACAATCTCGCCGACAAGGCGAAGAAGCTCGGCATCCCGGTCTGGAGGTTCGGCGGCGCATAGCGCCGCTCTCGCCGCAATGCGTAGTGACTTGAGAGCGGAAAGGCGGATCGCCGGCTTTCCGCAAACCCACTTTTCAGTCCGGCTCACCCGTTACGGCGATCCGTGCCGCACGGGCATAGTGCGCCAACTCCGCATCGTTCTCGATCAGCTCGTCGAGCAGCGCCTTCATGTCGCTCTGGTCAGACACAGATTGAAGCGGCCCCGGCTGCCGCTCGATCGCCAGCACCGCAATGGCGAGCGCCTTCTTTACCAGGTGCAGGTCGCGCCCCGTGAATTCCGCCATGGCGCCTCACTCCATCATGCCAAGTCGCAATACACCTTAGCCGATCGGCCAACGGCTGGAGAGAGCGGCGATATGCGCCGTTGCTGCAGGTTCAGAGGCACGTCTCCTGCCGGCGGGCGCCACCCCGCGTCTATCGGCGCTGATCCTTGGTCGGACCGAGAGGCCTGACGCCATCAATCCACAAGGGGTCGGCTTACGCCTGAGCGTGCCGGCGCTCCGTCTTCGTCTGCGCGGTGATTGCGGCCCTCGGCCCGACACATCGGGCGCCTGTCGCGCGGGGATCGTCCCCGCTTCAGCACAGGAGCCGGATCAATGTCTCAAGCCCTCGCATTCGCTAATGGCGGGAATCTCGCCACCACTCTCATGGTCTGTGTCGTCGTCTTCCAGTCTGGTACAGGCGCCTACGGCGTCATGCCGTCCGGTGAGTACGATGGCGATCCCGCCGCCATCGTTCACGAATTCGATCCCTTCCAACCATGAAGGTGCATCGCTACGCGAGTTGGACTGCGCAAGGCCAGCGGGATTATCGCTCCCGCTGGCACCTGTCTGCAGCTATACTCATTTTCGCGCCGTGGTGGTGGTGGAAGGCGCGACCGTCAGGCCCTTATCTCACGGAGCCCACCACCATGACCATCTTCGGACCACTGCTCGTTATCCTCGCTATCGGCTTCTTCGGCTGGCTGCTCTTCACGCTTGCCGTCTGCGCATTGCCCTTCTTCGCTGGCGTGACGATCGGCATGTGGGCCTTCCATACGGGGGCTGGCGTGCTCGGCGGCATCGCGGTGGCTCTCGTAGCGGGCGGCGCAACCTTCGGCATCGGCCAACTCGCGCTCGCCTTCGTGACATGCACCTGGCTCCGGCTCCTGATCATCCTCCTCTATGTTGCGCCCGCCACCTTCGCGGGTTACAGCGCGGCGCACGGAATCGCCCAGATTGCGATGCCTTCACCCACCTGGCAGACGATTTTCGGGGGCGTCGGGGCCATTGCCGTCAGCATCACGGCCTTCGTCCGCCTCACCGGAATGGCCGCAGGCGGACCAGCCAAGCAGCGCTTGGCGCGTGGCTGATATCGGCACGACGATGGGGCCCGTTCAGGCATCCAGACTGGCACCAAGCCTTCATCATCGAGCCTGCGCTAAGCGCGGCTTGAGCACTGATGGTGCGAGCGCGGAAACAGAGATCAAGGAAGACACTGTGGCGACCATCAACACCTTCCGGAAGACCGGCAACAACGAGTTGACCGGTCCGATCCGCACGCTCGCCTTCCTCGCGGCACGGCTGGTCCGCATCGAGAACCCTCGGACAAGGGGCCTAACAAGGGTCCCGGCCTTGCGCCCCTGCCTTTAGCCGTTCAGCGCATCCTTGAGAGCCTTGGCCGGGGCGAACGTCAGTTTCCTCGACGCCGCGATCTTGATCGCCGCGCCGGTCGAGGGATTGCGGCCGTCGCGCTCCGGGGTGTGCTTCACCTTGAACTTGCCGAAGCCCGGCACATTGGTTTCAGCGTCGCTCGCCGCTGCATCGGCGATAGACTTGAAGACACCGTCCACGATGGCCTTGGCTTGCGCCTTTGGCAGATTGTACGCCTTGGCGATCTCGTCGGCGATTTCAGCGGAAGTGGTCATGGTGTGGCGTTCCTCGGGGATGTCGGTTGCAATCGGCTGCGCGCAGCCTCGGCGCTCTCAGCATAGAGGGGCGCGCATCGCAGCCACGTCAAGACGCGGCCTGGCCGCTTGCGCGAATTATCCCATAGATTCAGCTTAGGTCGGCAGCTTTCGGGAACGGGTCTGGCGCGCAAGCCGGCGATTGGCTGCATTCTTCTGGGTGATGGCCGGACCGAGCTCGTCATAATTAGCGCGGCTCTTTTGTAGCGCGCGCTTAATATCGGCGAGTTTAAATTTCAACGGCCAATCCAAAATTCCTTGCAGTGGCGGACTTTCGAACTCGCTGAAAACGGAAAACCCCGGCATGAAAGCCGGGGCCCCGTCATGCCACGGCGTACGTCCGGCCGCGACGATCAGGCGACAGATTGCATGTGGTTCTTGATGAAAATGTGACCTTCGCGGCCGTCGCTCTTGAATATCGCGCCAATCAATCGACGATCACACACTGTTCCATCCGCGCGTTTGCCCTGCTCCGGTATAGATATCCACGTCACAAAGGGCATTCGTGAGGTTGCGTCGGGCTCGCCACCGACGCCGGTACGGCGTCACGTATGGAGATCGTCCAGATGGCGATGCCTTCACCGACCTGGTACACAATATCTGCTGCCGTCTGTGCGATTGCCGTCAGCACCACGGCGTTCATCCGCTTCACCGGCATGACCGCGCCCGAACCAACAGGGCTGATCTTGCCGGGGACCTGCTAGCGTCACACCGGAAGAGCTGGACTGGATCAGGCACCCAGAGTGCTCGCGGTCCTTGTCTTTGAAGCCGGATTGAGAGCGGCCTAAGCGTCGAGGCTTGACCGATCATCGCAGAGAGGCAGATACGATGGCGATCGTTGTGAGTGATCGACCAAGCGGCGGATCACAGGTACGGCCGGCGACTCTCGTGAGCGGAGCGTGTGCCCGAGGCAGTGATCGCGGAAGCGGAAATCTGCGCCCGTCAGCACAAAGAGCCAATCACTGCTGAATTCAGTGGACCGGCTTCTCGGCGGGACTCGAAACTTGCCATGTTCTCCTTGATGTCAGCTCTGTTCGGATCGAGCGCACCGAACGGCCTCTTCGATGGATGGATCTGGCCGAAGGCCGGCTGAAGCCTCGACCGCCTATGGCGCAACAGCGGCGTCACAACTTTCTTCCCCTGCCGGCTCCGCCGTCATTCCTCGCGCAAGCCAAGAAAGTTCCTCCTTTGCTGTCGAGCCCCTGCGGGGTGCGCCGTCGATCGCCTCCGGCCTGTCGATCACCATCGAGGCCGCAAGGTGCGGGCTCGGAAAACAGAGATCAAGGAGAACTACCATGGCGACCATCGGCACCTTCAAGAAGACCGGCAACAACGAGTTCAACGGCGAAATCGTCACCCTCTCGCTTCAGGCCAGGAACGTCCGTATCGTCCCCGAAACCACCCGCTCGGGCGACAACGCCCCCAGCCACCGGATCTATGTCGGCCGTGTGGAGATCGGGGCCGCCTGGTCGAAGCGCTCCAACGAGGGCCGCGATTATCTGGGTCTCAAGCTCGACGATCCGAGCTTCACTGCTCCGATCTTCGCCAACCTCTTCGCCGACGAAGAAGGCGAGGGCTTCAGCCTGATCTGGTCCCGTCCCAGCCGTCGCAACGGCGACTGACCCGATCCACAATGCCTCGCCCGGCTGGTCCGGGCGGGGCATTACCTTGCCGATCAGCGACGGGCGACCCCTGCCGCCTTGATCGGTCGCCTTCGATTGGCATCCAATACGCCCTCGACGATGTCCTCCCAGTGGGGACAAATTGCGACCAAACGATCCAGCACCGTAGGATCCCGTTCGATCTGGCCGAGCGCCTGAGCGCGCCACTGATCGTTGAAACTTATGCTCATCAGCCCCAGACATTCGACGACCGAACTGTCGGACTGCAAGTGCTCCAACGTGGCCGTCACTATGCCACTCCATTGCTGAATCAGATGCCGGCGTTGAGGAGCGGACTTCGTCTCCAACTTCTCTTCGAGGAGATCAATCAGTGCGAGGAAGCGAATTGGCCACGGTTGAGGCTTGAGGTCCGCGACGTAGGCGTCCACGACGTCGCGCATGTCGGCGGGGAAGTGTTCGTATAGGGTCATAAAGCCTACGGTTCCGTCTCGCGAACTACGCCCTTCGGTCCCTGGACCAGCACAAGCGTCGTTGGAGACAAAGCAGATTTGCGCGGAGCCGCCTATCCACTTGTGCGTGATGCAACGCGGGAGTTGATTTGCAATGTGCCAGGGCCGCGACGCAACACAAACACACCCTATTATCGACTACGGTGAGGATGAACCGCCGTTCGTTTGATCAGGACGGTTGCGTCAACGTTCAGTGCCTCCGCGATTTGGCCGAGCACGGTCACGCTGGCCGACACGTCGGCGCGCTCGATTGCGCCGACGTAACGGGCGCTCACTCCGGCGCGATCGGCCAATTCTTCCTGCGTCATCTGCTTCGCATGACGTAATCGACGCAGATTGATCGCCATGACCTCCTTGAGATCCATGGCGATAAGGGAACCTCGATCGGAACGATCGTTCTAGGAACGATCGTTCCGATTCGTGCGGCGCCATGCTATTCATGGCGTCCGATGTCGGCGTGCGAGGTTTCGCAAGATGGTTCAAGGTTTGTGAGCTCGTTCCGGGTTCGCGAACAGAATTCATAGGCAACGGTAGGATTTTGGATAAATCGTGAGATGTATCCGGGCCTTGGACCGTAAGCACGAGAACCGTAGTGGCCGGAAGTTGGAGGAATTGCTCAATACACAATCCTCGCAACTTTGGATCAGTTCACAAACCAGGACGAACTCTGTGTATCTAAATTTTTGTGTGGAGTCGGATCCGGTGGCGTGTGCGATTCACGCACCTTGCACGCCACCTCGAACCGAGGCGTTGTTTGCCGTTTCCGGGAGCGCCGTGATGCGGCCCGCGCATCGCGGCGCGACAAAACGTCTTCTGACTTTTTCGCATTCTGAGACAGTTTCGCAGTACATGGAACTATGGAACGCATTGCTTCGACCGGAAGGGGGATCATTGCAATGGACGAGATGGCATTCCAGGATCAGCCGCCGTTGACCGACCGCGTCAACGCCTATGACGAGCAACACCTTGCAATTTATCTTCGGTTGCTAATGGCTGAAGAAGAGGGCGCCGACTGGCGTGAGGTCGTCGAAGTGATCTTCGGTCTCGACCCCGCCCGAGAACCCGATCGTGCCAAGACTGTCCATGATAGCCACCTCGCTCGCGCCAGATGGATGACGGAGGCAGGTTATCGGTATCTGTTGGAACCGCGGATGCAGTGAGCAGGCGCTCGCGCTCTCCCATTGCGCAAATTGCGATCACGCGCGATGCAACCTTTGGGTCTAGTTTGCCGGACGGTCTTTCCGGATCGTGGCGTGTCCGTCGTTCGGGACGATAGAACAAGAAACGAGAGGAAAGATCATGCCCACCCAATACTGGCGCTCGCCGGAGACCGTCGAACGCCTGAATCGTCTTGAGCGCCCCGGCTTCGCCCTCGAATTCCTCCGCCGCAACTCTGACTACCGTCGCGACTTCGCCCACACGCAGCGCCAGATCGCGCGCGACGGCGGCGATGCCGAAACCCTTCGTGCGACTTTCGCACGACGATGGGGGTTGCGGTTTCGCCCATGATCCCGTCTCTCCGGTCGGCCTCGAACCAACCATTTGGCTCCCCGAGGCATCACCGGGAATCGTGATCCTGGAACCCGCGCCGTCGGGCTTCAAAATCATACATTCGATCGATCGCAACGCATTCGGACTGCCGCTCGTCGAGCGGACGGATGTTGACGGTCGCGAACTGGTGATCGCGGACGGATCGGGTGAACTTCATGTCCGCTTGCAAAACCAGCGAGCTGCGCGACGTCCTGCCGTGCTTCTGCCGCTTGACAGCATGGCCGAGCTGCGGCTCGACGTCGCGCTACACCTTGTGCGTCATCTTGGCGGCCAGCGTCCGGGTCTTCTTCCAGCGGCTTTGCGGCTGACGCCCTTTAAAAAGCGGCGATTGATTCAGCTCCTTCATGCCTTCGACGTTCACGAATCCGGGGGCACTCCCCGAGACGTGGCAGCGGAGGTGCTCGCCTCCGACCACGCCCAACGTCGTTCGGTCGAATGGAAGGATTCGCATGCCCGCCGTGCCGCGAACCGCCTCATCCATGATTCGCGCGCTTTGGTGGAACGGGGCTACCTGAAGCTCCTGCGCGGCCTCTGACAGGCCCGTCGATCCCCATCAAGCATCCGCCAAGTCGTCAACCAGCGCCCCGCTGGTTGCGCCCGGGTCCGCCTCGTCGCGAACGGGGGACATGCACGTTCAGAAATTTTCGTCCACCCCCAACGCCCGAACTCTCCGCCACGCTGGCCCCGACATGCCGCGATTTGGCCGCGGCGCTTCGAGGCAAACCGGAGATCTCTCATGCTCGACAGGCCCGCGCAGCTTACCACGCGCTACGTGCGCACCCCCGAGGCCGCGCGCCTCCTCGGCATCTCGCCGCGCACGCTGGAGAAGTATCGCTGCCATGGCAACGGTCCGACCTTCCGCAAGCTCGGTGGCCGCGTCGTCTACGCGATCGGTGATCTCGAAGCCTGGGCCGATCAGGCCGCCTGCAGATCAACCTCGGATCCGCGCTACGTCGAGGCCCGCGCCGCCGGCCACGCGCACCGCTAAGGCACGCTTGCTCATGCCGTCGCGCCGTCCCCTCACGCCCAGCGAGCGAAGCAAGCTCGACCCGTTCGTTGTCGCCACCGGCGACGCCAGCCCGCGCGATCAGCGCGATCTGATGGAGCGACCGTTTTTTTCACTCGCGAAGGCCAAGCGGACGACGCCGATTTTATATAAAGCCGGAGACATTTGCGTCGAGGTCTATGCGGTTCCCGAGCACGGCATGGCAACCATTTGGGATGCCGATGTGCTGATTTGGGCGGCGAGCCAGATTGTCGAGGCCGAGAACCTCGGTCTCAAGACCTCGCGTTTCCTGCGCTTCACACCCTACCAGCTTCTGACCGCAGTCGGCCGGCAGACCGGGGCCCGCGACTACAAGCTCCTGAAGGGGGCGCTGGCGCGTCTGCAGGCGACCGTCATCCGCACCACGATCCGGCAGGGCGAGCATTGGCGGCGCCACCAATTCTCCTGGATCAACGAATGGGAAGAATGCGCGCAGCGCGACGGCCGCGTGGAAGGGATGGAATTTGTCCTTCCTGACTGGTTCTATCGCGGCGTCATCGATCACTCACTCGTTCTCACGATCGATCCCGCTTACTTCCGATTGACCGGCGGAATTGAGCGCTGGCTTTACCGCGTCGCACGCAAGCATGCCGGCCGCCAGCCGAGGGGCTGGCTCTTCGAGATCGCACACCTTCACACGAAATCCGGCAGTCTGGTGCGCGTGTCCGATTTCGCGCTGCAGATCCGACGCATCGCGGCTCGGCAGCCTTTGCCAGGATATCGCCTGCACATCGAGCGCGAGAGGCGCCGCGAACTGCTGCGCATTGTGCCGGCCGAACTATCCACTGCTCCTGTGGATGGTGCTGTGGAAGCGCTCGGGACTTCGAACGCAAACCATATCGGGATTCCGCACGCAGCCCTATCGGGACTTCGCACGCATGAACCCCAACTAACGCTGTGGCCGGAAACCGTAATTCCGGGCCTTAACTTAGAGTCTAACTCAGAATCTAACTGTTGTTGTAGGCCCGCGCGCCCTGCGGATAACACCGACACGACGACGTTGCCGTCGGCTTCCCGTAAACCGGCGACTGGAGGTGGTAGATGAGTAATCTGCCTCTCAACTCGGAGACTGGTTTTCCCTTAATCGCAGACTGGCGCAACGCCGAGCCTCCGTTTCGGTGTCGGTCGACGGCATGGCCAGGCAACATACCCGAGCAGCATTCAATCGGTGACATGGGCCGTGATCTCGACGCCGAAGCGTTGAGCGGTTTCGTTGACGGGGCGCTTTGTTCACCACATCACAGCCGCGGCTGCGATCCAGTTGGCCAGCTGTGGGTGGCCCCAGAAACGGAGAGCAGGAGGGTCGAAATGAGGAGGGTGGTCCTCACTCATGCGGTTGTGGTCCTTCTTCGTGCGAATGGTGGTCCCGTATTGCGCGGCCGGCGCGCCGCTTCAATCGTACGCCGGCGAAACGTTAGCTCTCCTGTTCGCGAAAAACTTGCGTCGAAGCTGTGGGTCGCGCCTGCGCGGCATGCATCCTACGACGTGGATGCTGATCGTCACTCCGAACCGCGGCGCTTCGTTCTGCGCTCAGTGGCTGTGCCAGCGTGGTCTCGTTGGCGGCGCTGTGGCGATCCGCTCAGCGAACTCCGTCACCTGAGGTTCACTGAGGTGCAGCTACCTCGGACGTTTGAATGCTGCTTCGAGACCACCTGCAGCGCTATACCTCAGCTTCGCGCGTGTCGGCTTCCCGCAAAATTCGACGGAGCCGACAAATGATCGAATGGCTCCATAAATGGTGGGCGCGTGTCCCTCTAATCGTTCACTTGCCAGTCGGCGCGACTCCATCGACGCGGGAGGCTGGCGCGACGCCGGCCCTACGGTCCATGCTCGCTCGCCCAGCGGGCAGTGACCTCCCTCGCTTCTCGTTATTCGTGGACCGGTGCAACGGTCGGCCTCCGTTTCGGCTTCGGCCGACAACGCCGTCGCTGCCCAGGCGCACCTCCAGCAGCCCTGCGCGTCAATCGGCGCTGCCTTTCCACCGCAAGCGGGGAGGCAAGCGATGATCGTCGCGCTGCTCAATCAGAAGGGCGGTGTCGGCAGGACAACGCTCGCTCTTCACCTCGCCGGCGAATGGGCGCTGCGCGGGCGGCGTGTGACCCTGATCGATGCCGATCCGCAGGGCTCGGCGTTGGACTGGTCGAAGCAGCGAGCGCGGGAGAATGTCTCACGGCTGTTTGGCGTCGTTGGCCTCGCGCGTGACACGCTCCACCGCGACACGCCGCAGATCGCCCGCACTGCCGATGATGTCGTCATTGACGGGCCGCCGCGCGCTGCTGGATTGATGCGCTCAGCACTCTTGGCGGCTGACCTGGTGCTGATCCCCGTGCAGCCGTCGCCGCTCGACGGCTGGGCCTCGGCGGAGATGTTGTCTCTGCTGCGTGAGGCCCGCATCTATCGTCCACAGCTCACCGCGCGCTTTGTGCTCAACCGCTGCGACGCACGCTCGGTCATCGCCCGCGAAACGACTGAGGTGCTTGCCGATCACGAACCGCCGGCACTCATCAGCACCATCGGCCAGCGCGTCGTCTTTGCGGATGCCGCGCGATCCGGCCGGCTCGTCTTCGAGCTTGCCGAAGGGAGCGCTGGCGCCCGCGAGATCGCCGCGCTCGCCGCCGAAGTCGCGAGGATCGTGCCATGAGCAAGCGCTCCAGCAAGCGCGGTTTCGCGTCCCGACCTGGCGATGCTGAGCGCTGGATCAGAGCCCGCGATATGGCGCCACATCGCATGGATGCCACGCTGGCCTTCACCGCGCGGCTGACGATCGATGTCACGCCGGCGCTGCGGGGGCGCATCAAGGTCGTTGCGTTTCGGCGCGGCATAACCGTCGCCGACATGTTGCGCGAATTGCTGGCGCAAGAGTTCCCGACTGACACACCGGAGAGCCGTCATGAACGACAATGAGGCGTTGCCGCCACGCGCCGTGCCGTCAACCCATCGACACGATGTCGCGCTCACCCATGTTGAGCTCACCTGGATCGAGAAGCGGATCGAGCACTGGCTGCGCTTCGGACGTCGCGCCGAGGAGAAGATCCTCGACCGTCGCCGCAGCATATCAAGTTTTAAACCCGGCAGCATCTTCGGTTTCGTGCGTTGGGCATCGAACGACTACGGCACTGTCGTTTCGCGCATGGACATCGTGCGCGCCATGGAGGTCGGCAAGCCCTATCAGACGCTGCCGTTCGTGCGGCCCGGCGGCGAGATCCTGCTGCGTGTCGACAGCTGGCCGAAGGTGGAGCGTGTGCTGCAGGCGGTCGACGCCATCGAGGCGCTCAACATCGATCCGGCCGACGTCGCGCCCGAGTACTGGCGACATCTCCACAACCGCCTCACTGCCGGCCATCAGCCGCGCGCCTACACCCGCGAGCAGCATGTGGCCTGGCTCAGGCGCCGGAGAGTCATGCCATGACGCGCCAGAGTCATGCCATGACGCGCCTCGGCTATCTTCTGTTGACCTACATTGCGGCGCTCGTCGCCGGCGGCCTGGCAGTCGTTCGCCCCGCGCCTCGGCTGATCTGGAACACCACGGCGAGCGCGCCGATAGGGCTCTACGCGCTGCATCCGGTTGGCGAACTGCGCGCCCTGGAACTGGTCGCGGTGCGGCTACCGGAGCCGATCGCGAGCTTCTTCGCCAATGGCGGATTCCTGCCCAAAGGTGTGCCGCTGCTGAAGCATGTGATGGCGCTGCCCGGGCAAACCGTGTGCCGGTCAGGAGATGACATCACGGTCGATGCTGTCGATGTCGGCGCCGCACACGATCGCGATCATCTCGGCCGTCCTCTGCCGCGTTGGAGCGGATGCACCACGCTCGAGCCGGGAGAGGTCTTTCTCATGAACCCGACCGTCCCGGACAGCTTGGACGGTCGCTATTTCGGCGCGCTCCCCGTCGCTTCCATCGTCGCGCGCGCGGTCCCGCTATGGACCGACGAGGCCGGTGACGGCCAATTCGTCTGGCGCGCCGCCACCCATTGACCAGCTTCCCAACCAGCAACCAAGGAGGTTTCCCATGGCGCAAATCGGTCAGTTCACCCGCGAAAAATCTGCCTTCACCGGGCGCATTCAAACGCTTCTCTTTGAGCGGATTCTCATCCTCACCCCAGCCGAACCCTCGGATACCGAGAACGCGCCGGACTACCGTATCCGCCTCGGCGATGCCGACGGACCGGAGATCGGCGCGGGCTGGAAGCGTACCGGTGAGAAGGCCGGCGAATACGTTTCGCTCTTCATTGACGACCCGACGCTGCCGCGGCCGATCCGAGCAAATCTCTTCCAATCGGGCGACGACAAATTGATCTGGACGCTGAACTGGAATCGTCTGCCCCAGCGCGCCGAGCGGGACTGATCGTATGCAGGGTCCCGTCACGCATGCCGGTAACCAGGCGCATCAACGGCGCACGTTTCTGTTCAGGGAAAAGCCGTCTCATCCGCTCATTCCGCTCGAACGTCAGTCGGCCGCTGCGCAGACCAGCGGCCAAGGGCAGGGCGGCCCGCCGCGCGCAGCCACAACGCACTTGAGCGCGGCGGTATGTTCGCGCCATGGCGGAGACGCGGCGCGCTTGGCCATTCTCCTGCTTGCCGGCGTGCTGGCGATTGGTGTGCCGACGTCGGCGGTATCAGCACAGAAAGCACCGGTGCGCAGTCGCTATGTCAACTATGTAGCGGAGGCCACGCAGCGCTTTGGCATTCCCGCTGCATGGATTCACGCTGTTATGCGGATCGAGAGCAACGGCGATCGGCGCGCCGTCTCATCAAAAGGCGCGCTCGGCCTGATGCAACTCATGCCGAAGACCTGGGCGGACATGCGGGCTCGCTACGGTCTTGGACGCGATCCGTTCGATCCCCGTGACAACATCCTCGCTGGCGCAGCCTTCCTTCGCGAGCTGCACGACCGCTACGGCTCGCCGGGCTTTCTCGCGGCCTACAATGCGGGTCCCGGCCGCTACGAGGACTTTCGAGACAGACATCGTCCGCTACCGGCGGAGACGAAAGCCTACGTAGCGGCCATCATCCCTTTTGTCGATGCGGAGAGGACGCCAGAGCCTCTTCTCCTCGCGGCCTCCTCTCGTTCATCCTGGACGCGGGCGCCGCTGTTTTCCGGCCACGTTGACGGGCCGTCCTCTGCCGTGCCAGCAGCATTCGACCGACCGGCGCACGACAAGCCGGCTAGCGCTCCAGTGCACGATCTGTCGGCCATTGCTCCGCAATCAGAAGGCCTGTTCGTCGCGCTCTCGATAACGGGACGATCGCAATGAATGCGCGGCGCCGCCAAAATAATGATGCCGATCGATGCCCGCCCGTCAGCGCCCAGGCTGCGGACATCCTGACGGACATCGCGCAATGGCGGCGCGCCATCGCGATTCGCTGCGAATTCGGGCCCTGGCGTATCGCAGCGCTGATCGGCGAACAGGGAAGAGCAGGCAAGGGAGACGAGCAGGAAACGACCGAACGAGGGCGAGATAAAAGGCCGCAATGTGCGGCTCGGTCGGTCGGTTGTTTCTGCTTCCGTTTTTTAGCGATCCGGCAATGTGTGCCTTCGGCGCGCAATGTGCGCCTCACCATCAACTCATTGCAGGGATTTGACGTTTCGCACGTTTCCGAGGCTGCCGATGGCTGAGGAGAACGACTTTCAACCTCGGCCTGGCCGCATCCGCTCCTCGCGGAACCAGCGGGCCAAGCCCTTCATCGCTCAGGCGATTGCCGCCGCCCAACGCGCCGGCGGCGGCATTTCGCGAGCCGGCCATCTCGTCAACCATCGTCATTCGCGCTTTGGGCGTGGCCGGGTCGCCAGCGGGCGGGCAAACCGTCTGCTCACCGGCCGCTCGCGTCTGGTGACGATCAAGACCCGGGTTGTCCGGCATAGAGCGAAATCGGCGCCGCTCGCCGCCCATCTCGGCTATCTCTGGCGCGAGGGCGTGACCCGGGACGGGGAAAAGGCTCACCTGTTCGGCCCGGACACCGAGGATGCCGATCCCAAGGCCTTCGCCGCGCGCTGTAAGAATGACCGCCACCATTTTCGCTTCATCGTCTCGCCGGAAGACGCAGCCGATATGGCCGACCTCAAAGGTTTTGCCCGCGAGCTGGTCAGCCAGATGGAAGTGGACCTCGGCACCAAGCTCGACTGGGTCGGTGTCGATCACTGGAACACCCAGCACCCGCACGTCCACATCATCGTGCGCGGCGTCGGCGAAGACGGCCAGGACCTCGTCATCTCGCGCGACTATATCAAGGAGGGGATGCGCGCCCGCGCCCAGAACCTCGTCACCGAGGGCCTCGGACTGCGCTCCGATCTCGACATCCGCCGCTCGCTCGAACGCCAAGTCGAAGCCGAACGCTGGACACAGCTCGACCGCCAGCTTGTTCGCGATGCAGACCGGCACGGTGTTATCGATCTTGCGCCCAATCCGACGCAGCAACCTGATCAGTTCCATGCGTTGAAGGTCGGCCGGCTGCGGCGCTTGGAAAGCCTCGGCCTCGCGCATCAGCTCGGGCCAGGCCAATGGGTCATGGACGAGTTTGCCGAGACGACGTTGCGCGAGCTCGGCGAACGCGGCGACATCATCAAACGCATCCACCGCAGCCTGACCGAACGCGGCATCGAGCGCGGGACCGCGACCTACGTGCTGGCAGGCGAAAGCCTGGACGTCCCCGTCATCGGACGCCTCGTCGATCGCGGTCTCGACGACGAACTCAAGGGGACTGCCTATGCCGTGGTCGATGGCGTAGACGGCCGCACTCACCACATCAGGCTCCCCGATCTCGACGCTGCCGGCGACAGCGCACCGGGTTCGATTGTCGAGCTCCGCAGATTCGATGACGCGAGAGGACAGCGCCGCGTGGCGCTCGCGGTCCGTTCCGATCTCTCGATCGAAGCGCAGGTGACGGCGAGCGGCGCGACCTGGCTCGACCGCCAGGCCGTCGCACGCGACCCTGTGGCGCTCGGCCAGGCCGGCTTCGGCGCCGAGGTCGGCGACGCCATGCAACGGCGGGCCGATCAGCTGATTGAGCAGGGTCTCGCTGAGCGCCAGGCGCGTGGACTGGTGTTCGCGAAGAACCTCATCGGCACGCTGCGCCGCCGGGAGCTAGAGGATCATGGCAACCAGCTCGCCGCCGAGACCGGCCAGCCGTTCACCCCCTCGGCTGCCGGTGAATATGTCTCGGGCACCTATCGGCAGCGCTTCGCGCTCGCCTCCGGCCGCTTCGCCATGATCGACGATGGTCTCGGCTTCCAGCTCGTGCCCTGGACGCCCTCGCTTGAAAAACAGCTCGGCCGGCATGTCTCCGGCGTCGCCCGCGACGACGGCGGCATCGATTGGGGGTTCGGACGCAACCGGGGGGTAGGCCTGTGAACGATCCCTCCAATCACCGACGTCAGGAAAGGACGGCCGCCATGTCCGCGACCAGGATTCTCTGGGGGCAGGTCATCACGGTCTTCGCGATCGTCCTGCTGACGATCTGGACCGCGACGGAATGGACGGCCTGGCGGCTCGGCTTCCAGCCGCAGCTCGGGCAGCCCTGGTTCGAGCTGCTCCATTTTCCATTCTACCTTCCGCCTGCCTTCTTCTGGTGGTGGTACGCCTACGACGCCTATGCGCCCTCAATCTTTACTGAGGGCGGCTACATCGCCGCATCCGGTGGCATCATCGCCGCGGCGGTCGCGATCGGCATGTCGGTCTGGCGCGCCCGCGAAGCGAAGAATGCCGAGACCTATGGCTCCGCGCGATGGGCTGAAACGAAAGAGATCGAGCAGGCCGGATTGCTCCGGCCCGACGGCGTCGTGCTCGGCCGATTCGAGCGCGCCTATCTGCGCCATGATGGACCGGAGCAT
The DNA here is from genome assembly GCF_020194035.1 of Bradyrhizobium sp. BRP56. Lineage (NCBI taxonomy): Bacteria > Pseudomonadati > Pseudomonadota > Alphaproteobacteria > Hyphomicrobiales > Nitrobacteraceae > Bradyrhizobium > Bradyrhizobium sp. BRP56. Next base: position 45,904 of record NZ_JADYVV010000013.1, on the reverse strand, counting down.
GTCCTGTGCTTTGCGCCAACCCGGAGTGGCAAGGGCGTCGGCCTCGTCATCCCTTCGCTGCTGACTTGGCCGGGCTCGGCGATCGTCCACGACATCAAGGGGGAGAACTGGCAGCTCACCGCCGGGTTCCGCGCACGGCACGGCCGCGTCCTTCTGTTTGATCCGACCAACGCGAAGTCGTCGGCCTATAACCCGTTGCTGGAAGTCCGCCGCGGCGAGTGGGAGGTGCGCGACGTCCAGAACATCGCCGACATCCTGGTCGACCCGGAGGGCAGCCTTGAGAAGCGGAACCACTGGGAGAAAACCAGTCATGCGCTCCTGGTCGGCGCGATTCTCCACGTCCTTTATGCCGAGGAGGATAAGACGCTCGCCCGGGTCGCTGCCTTCCTGTCCGATCCGAAGCGTCCGATCGAGTCGACGCTTGCCGCCATGATGCGGACGGCGCATCTCGGCGAGGCCGGTGTCCATCCCGTGGTCGCCTCCGCCGCGCGCGAGCTGCTGAACAAGTCCGGCAACGAACGCTCCGGTGTCTTGAGTACCGCCATGTCCTTCCTGGGCCTCTACCGAGATCCCGTGGTGGCGGAGGTGACGCGGCGCTGCGACTGGCGGATCACCGACATCGTCGGCGGAGAGCGAGCGACCACGCTGTACCTCGTCGTGCCGCCGTCCGACATCAATCGCACCAAGCCGCTGATCCGTCTGATCCTTAACCAGATCGGCCGCCGCCTGACCGAGGATCTTCAGGCCAAGGCCGGACGGCGCCGGCTCCTCCTGATGCTCGACGAATTCCCGGCGCTCGGCCGGCTCGACTTCTTCGAGTCCGCGCTGGCCTTCATGGCGGGTTACGGCATCAAGAGCTTCCTGATCGCCCAGTCGCTTAACCAGATCGAGAAAGCCTATGGGCCCAATAATTCGATCCTCGACAACTGTCACGTCCGAGTCAGCTTTGCGACCAACGACGAGCGGACCGCGAAGCGGGTGAGCGACGCACTCGGCACCGCGACCGAGATGAAAGCGATGAAAAACTATGCCGGCAGCCGGCTCGCGCCTTGGCTGGGCCACCTCATGGTGTCGCGGTCGGAGACGGCCCGTCCACTGCTGACGCCCGGTGAAATGATGCAGCTCCCGCCATCCGATGAGATCGTCATGATGTCGGGCCTCCATCCGATCAGGGCCAAGAAGGCGCGCTATTACGAGGACGGACGCTTCCAAGAGCGCATACTGGAGCCGTCGACCCCGACCAAATCCAATGACGGCCGGCCGGACGATTGGAGTTCACGGCCGCTGCCGCCGCACCCAACTCCATTGGTGTCGTCGACCGACGACCAGACGGATGACGAGGATCCAAAGACCGCGGATCGGCGGCGGCATCCGGAACTGGATCGAGACATCGTAGAAAAGAAGGAACCTCTCGATAACGAGTTCGCGTCTGACCTCGCCGACGAGTTCGACGAAGATGCCCCACGGATCAGGCGCATGAACGACATGATGCAGGGCGTCGCGCGCCAGGCCTCGCTCGATCCCGGCGATGATCTTGGATTATGAGGCAGGCATGGCCGCGCCGAAGAAAAAAGCCCAGATGTCGGTCTATCTCGATCCGGATGTCATGAAGGCGCTGTCGGCCTATGCCGCCCGGCGTGAGCAATCGTTGTCGCTCATCGCCGAAGCCGCCATTGCGTCCTTTCTGTCGCCGGATGCTGACGAGCGGCGGGAGGCCGCTATTGCCAAGAGACTCGACCAGATCGACCGCCGGATCGCCCGCCTTGAGCGGGACGTTGGGATTTCGATCGAGACCATCGCTCTCTTCGTCCGCTTCTGGCTCACGACGACACCGCCACTCCCAGAGCCGGCCGCAAAAGCGGCGCGGGCGCAGGCGGCCGCGCGCTACGACAATTTCGTCGCCGCGTTGGGCCGCCGACTCAATCAGGGCCCGAAGCTGCGGCAAGAGATTCCGCAGGACGTGCAGAGCTCGCCGCCGGACCCCTAATGTGGGTTCAGTCCGTTCTAAATGTGAAGAACGGAATAGAACCTACCGAAGTGCACCCTCTTCTAGGCGAGAGACACATAGATAAGGTCGCATACCTGTCAGATTGCCGCGCTAACCCACGTCCGGCACGGCAACGCGCAACCACGTGCTCAGTAGGCCAGGCAACGCTAGCCGCTCATCTATCGCGCGCGACTGGCACCCGGTAGAGCAGCGCCTTCATTGGCAGCCCGATGATCATTGACGCCAGCAGGGCGGTCAGGATGGTGACGACCCACAGGGGCACCCGCACCTTCTCCCACGCCCAGTCCCGCAGATCGTTGCTCTTCGCTTCAATCTCTTCCTTGATTTTCTGCCCTAATGCCTCGCCGAGCGCCTTGAACGGGGCCTTGTGCAGATCCGCGACCTTCTCGGCGATGTCATCCACCGGGATGGTCACCAGCTTGGCAATGTCCTCCGCCTTCGGAGCTGGCACCAGCTTGGCGATGGATTCCGCGGTCGGCAAGTTACAAGGAAGTGGAGTAGCACCCGGCCCCGGCGGCTGCCCGCCGCCGCCACCACGGAAGATCTGCCCGGGGTCGAGCGGGGGATGTGGCGCCGCCTGTTGAATCTGCCGAAGCACGCTTTGCGCCTGGCCGGCGAGTGTGGATTGAAGCAGGAAGAGCGCGGTGAGAGCAATCGCTTTGGTTTTCATAAAGAGTCCCTCGGTTGTGCTGAGGGCCAATGAAGCCAGAAATGGCGCACCCATACCAGACCATTCCACCTCCAACACACACACACCGAGCTGCGAACTGTCTCACGCGCCGTTCCTCGATACGGCGGCTTGGGCGCGTGCTGCTGCGGGCGTGCACCCCGCTCAGTCGACTTTCGTCGAATATATGCGCCCGCGTGCAGGATTTAGCTGTCAACACTCTGCTCGTTGCATCAATCGAGAACAGAATATTCGCTAGATTCACAAATCTCGAAGCGCATGAGGGAGCGGCTTTGTTATCACGGCTCAGCCCGGCCCCCGCATGCCAATTTTGTCATGGTCCGATCGGACGGCGACTGAGAATCGTTCTGAACATTGATGTCGAATAGGTGCATGCGAGACGGAGAAAAACCCTCCTGCCAGGAGTTGGCTAACCAGGAGTTGGTTAAGCAGCTCATGCCGGTGTTGGCAGCAGCGAACGATGGCGGCTGTCTGCAAGAACCGTCCATCCGAAATAGTTACTGGCCCGCCGCGAAGATCGTTGCTTGGCTTCGACGAGCCATTTTCGGTCAACTCCGAAGAGTCCAGAGATTTCCCTCGTCCCATTGGTTGCGAAACGACATCGGTTTGACCGCGGACACGACGAAATCGGTGTCTGATCGAATTGTAGAGCTGAGACGAGCGCATTGCGGATGGCTCTAGCTGCGCTGAAGGCGCTGCATGGCTGATCGACTCAATTCGTTCCACCGAACGCTGCGTGGCTAGCAAGCGCTCGGCGATATCCGAATCGGCTCATACCTGACGGGGCGTCCGCAGATGAGCTTACACCTAGCAAGTATTTTTTCTCTGCTCTACGCCCGCTCCCTACGACGCCTGAATACTTGTTGAACTGCCCCAGTTCATGCCTTTTCTATCCATCCCCGTCGCCGATCGCTTACCGCGATTGGCCATCGGGGGACGATCGTGGCGGGCACACCACTCCATTCGGAAGCGTTTTCGCGTGGCGCACGCATGCTGCGCACCGCGCTTGGCCCCGCGATCGCGACCTTCCTCGAAGACCCCTCGATCGTCGAGGTGATGCTCAACCCCGACGGTCGGCTCTGGATCGACCGGCTGTCCGGCGGGCTGGAGGATAGCGGACGAACGATGTCCGCTGCCGACGGCGAGCGGATCGTGCGCCTGGTCGCCCATCATGTCGGCGCTGAGGTGCATGCCGAGAAGCCGCGCGTCTCGGCCGAGCTTCCCGAGACGGGGGAGAGGTTCGAGGGGCTTCTCCCGCCCGTCGTTGCGGCGCCGGCCTTTGCGATCCGCAAGCCCGCCGTCGCGGTTTTCACGCTGGACGACTACGCGGCGGCTGGAATCATGAGGGTGGGCCAGGCGGGCGTGCTCCGCGAGGCTGTCGCTGCCCGCAAGAACATCCTGGTCGCCGGCGGCACATCGACCGGCAAGACCACGCTGACGAACGCGCTGCTGGCTGAGATCGCCGGCACCACCGATCGCGTGGTCCTGATCGAGGATACGCGCGAGCTGCAATGCCGCGCTCCGAATCTGGTCGCGCTGCGCACCAAGGACGGCGTCGCGTCCCTGTCCGATCTGGTCCGCTCCTCGCTCCGCCTACGCCCCGACCGGATTCCGATCGGCGAGGTACGAGGCAGCGAAGCGTTGGAGCTGCTCAAAGCCTGGGGCACGGGGCACCCCGGTGGGATCGGAACGATTCACGCCGGCACGGCGCTGGGTGCGCTTCGCCGCCTCGAGCAGCTGATCCAGGAAGCTGTCCTCACTGTTCCCAAGGCGCTGATTGCCGAGACCATCGATCTCGTCGCGGTGCTGCGCGGCCGTGGCAGCGAACGCCGCCTCGCCGAACTCGCTCTCGTCGCCGGCCTCGATCCCGCCACCGGCGATTACCGCGTCCAGTCGGCCGGGGCGGGCGGCCAATCCTCACTTCCCGGAGACCCGTCATGATTCAGTGCCCTCCCGCGATCCGTCGTGTTCATCGCCGCTTCGCCGACCTCGCGGCGATTGCCTTCTTCTCCATCGCTTTAGCCCCTGCGGCCTACGCCTCCGGCTCCTCGATGCCGTGGGAGACGCCGCTCAATCAGATCCTGGAGTCGGTGCAAGGTCCGGTCGCCAAGATCATGTCGGTCATCATCATCACCGTGACCGGCCTGACGCTCGCGTTCGGCGATACGTCGGGCGGCTTCCGCCGGTTGATCCAGATTGTTTTCGGCCTGTCGATCGCCTTCGCCGCGTCGAGCTTTTTCCTGACCTTCTTCAGCTTCTCCGGCGGAGCGTTGGTGTGATGGCTGCGATCGTCGATCCGGAAGTGCCGGGCTTCTTCGCGCCGGTCCATCGCGCGCTCACCGATCCGATCCTGATGGGCGGCGCGCCCCGCACGGTTGCGATCGCCAACGGCACGTTGGCGGCGGCAATTGCACTCGGCCTCCACCTCTGGATTCCCGGAGCGCTGATTTGGGCCGTGGGGCATGCCGCTGCGGTCTGGGCGGCCAAGCGCGACCCGCAATTCGTGGACGTCGTTCGACGTCACCTCCGCTATCCATCCTATCTCCGCGTGTGAGGCTTGCATGCTGAACCTCGCCGAATACCGCAACCGGCCCACAAGCCTCGCCGACTTCCTGCCCTGGGCCGCTTTGGTCGAGAAGGGCGTCGTCCTCAACAAGGACGGCGCGTTCCAGCGCACGGCGCGCTTCCGCGGTCCGGATCTCGACAGCGCGACGCCGGCCGAGCTCGTCGGCGTGACCGCCCGCCTCAACAACGCGTTGCGGCGTCTCGGCTCAGGCTGGGCGATCTTTGTCGAAGCCCAGCGCATCGCCGCCCAGACTTATCCGCACAACACTTTTCCAGACGCCGCATCAGCGCTGGTCGACCTGGAGCGGCGGGACGCTTTCGAGGAGGCAGGTGCGCATTTCGAGAGCCGCTATTTCCTGACCTTCGTCTGGCTGCCGCCGGCCGAGGACGCCTCGCGCATCGAGAACTGGCTCTATGAGGGCCGTGCGCAGAGCGGCGTCGATCCACACGAGCTCCTGCGTGGCTTCATCGATCGGACCAACCGCGTCCTGCAACTGGTCGAAGGGTTCATGCCCGAGGTGGCGTGGCTCGGTGACGGCGAGACGCTGACCTACCTGCATTCGACCATCTCCACCCGGCAACAGCCCGTGCGTGTCCCCGAAACGCCGATGCATCTCGACGCGCTGCTCGCGGATGAGCCGCTCGCAGGCGGCCTCGAGCCGCGTCTGGGGAGCCACCACCTTCGCACGCTCACTGTGGTCGGCTTTCCGACCGCGACGCATCCCGGGATCCTCGACGAGCTGAACCGGCTTGCCTTTCCCTACCGCTGGTCGACGCGCGCAATCCTCCTCGACAAGACCGAGGCGGTGAAGCTGTTGACCAAAATCCGCCGACAGTGGTTTGCCAAGCGCAAGTCGATCGCCGCCATCGTCAAGGAGGTGATGACCAACGAGGCCTCGACCCTGGTCGATAGCGACGCGGCGAACAAGGCCGCCGATGCCGATCTCGCCTTGCAGGAACTGGGTACCGACGATGTCGGTCAGGCCTACATCACCGCGACCGTCACCGTCTGGGATGAGGACGGAGGTCTCGCCGCCGAGAAGCTGCGCCTCGTCGAGAAGGTGATTCAGGGGCGCGACTTCACCTGCATGCCGGAAGGGGTGAACGCGCTCGAAGCCTGGCTCGGCTCACTGCCCGGGCACGCCTACGCCAACGTCCGCCAGCCGCCGCTCTCGACATTGAACCTGGCTCACATGATACCGCTTTCGGCGGTCTGGGCCGGGCCGGACCGCGATGAGCATTTCCGCAGCGCTCCGCTGTTCTTTGGCAAGACCGAGGGCTCGACGCCGTTCCGCTTCTCGTTGCACGTCGGCGACGTTGGCCACACCCTGATCGTCGGGCCGACCGGCGCTGGCAAGTCCGTGCTGCTGGCGCTGATGGCGATCCAGTTCCGGCGCTACCGGAAGAGCCAGATCTTCGCCTTCGATTTCGGCGGCTCGATCCGCACGGCGGCGCTTGCCATGGGCGGCGACTGGCACGACCTCGGCGGAAGCCTGTCGAACAGCGCTGACGATTCCGTCTCTCTTCAACCGCTGTCACGCATCGGCGATGCGGCGGAGCGCGCCTGGGCGGCCGAATGGGTGACCGCGATCCTCGCCAAGGAGGGCGTCACCATTGATCCGACCGTGAAGGAGCACGTCTGGTCCGCGTTGACGTCACTGGCATCCTCGCCCGTCGAGGAGCGCACGATTACCGGCCTGACGGTTCTATTGCAATCGACCGCTCTCAAGCAGGCACTGCAACCTTATTGCGTCGGCGGCTCCTCCGGCCGCCTGCTCGACGCGGAAGCCGAGCAACTTGGTTTTGCGTCGGTGCAGGCGTTCGAGACCGAGGGCTTGATTGGCGTTGGAGCTGCGCCTGCCGTCCTCACCTATCTCTTCCATCGCATCGAGGGACGGCTCGACGGCCGGCCAACGCTCCTCATCATCGACGAGGGGTGGCTCGTCCTCGACGATCCGGCCTTCGCGCAACAGCTCAGGGAATGGCTGAAGACGCTCCGGAAGAAGAATGCCTCCGTCGTGTTCGCGACCCAATCGCTCTCCGATATCGACGGCAGCAACATCGCACCCGCAATCGTCGAGAGCTGCCCGACGCGCATCTTCCTGCCGAATGAGCGCGCGATCGAACCGCAGATCACCGCCATCTACCAGCGGTTTGGCCTAAACGACCGCCAGATCGAGATCATCGCGCGGGCGACGCCGAAGCGCGACTACTACTGCCAGTCTCGCCGCGGCAATCGGCTCTTTGAGCTCGGCCTCGGGCCGGTCGCGCTGGCCTTCTGCGCCGCGTCCTCCAAGGCCGACCATGCCGCCATCGAACGGCTGCTCGCCGAGCACGGCCACGACGACTTCACGCCCGCTTGGCTCGCTGATCACGAGTTGCTCTGGGCCGCCGATCTCATCCCTGACCTGATAAATCTGGAGGTGCAATCATGATCGCTCATCAGACGCGGCGCGCAAGCTTGACCGCTGCGACCGCTCTCTCGCTTGCCTTGTCGATCTCGCCGCCTTTGACGGCGCCGGCCTCTGCGCAGTGGATCGTCTATGATCCCACGAACTTTAGCCAGAACGTGCTGACCGCGGCGCGCGAGCTGCAGCAGATCAACAATCAGATCCAGATGCTGAACAATCAGGCCCAGAGTCTGGTGAATCAGGGAAAGAACCTCGTCAACCTGCCGTTGTCGACGCTGACTCAGCTCCAGGCACAGGTCGCACGGACTCAGTCGCTGCTGAGCCAGGCTCAGAACATCGCGTTCAACGTCGAGCGCATCCAGACGGCGTACTCTAGCGTCTACGGCACGGCGGCGGGCGCGGGTTCCAATGCGACAATGTTTGCCGCGGCTCAAACCCGCTGGCAGAACTCGGTGGGTGCTTTTGAAGACTCACTGAAAGTGCAGGCCGGCGTCGTCGGCAATATCTCGACCAACTCCAGCGCCATGAGCTCGCTGGTTACCGCCAGCCAGTCGGCAAGCGGCGCCTTGCAGGCCGCTCAGGCTGGCAACCAGCTCCTCGCCCTGCATTCCCAGCAGCTCTCCGATCTCGTCGCGGTGCTCGCCGCGAAGGGACGGGCGGATGCGTTGGAGCAGGCACGCGTGACGGCGACCGAATCGCAGGGCCAGCAGCAATACAAGATCTTCTCGACACGCAGCGGCTATCAGCCCGGCAACGTCACCATGTTCAGCGGCAACTGAGGCACCGATCATGGAGCGTTCGGATATCCTTCGCGCAGGCGCGATGATCATCGTGTTCGCGATGTTTCTCGCCGCGCTGCACGTCATCCACCGGCGTCCGGCGGAGCGTCCCGTATCCAATGCCCCCTCTGTCTCCGCTCCCGATGATCTCTCGGCCGAGCTGCGCCGCTGCGGCGCGCTTGGTCCCCAGGATGCCGAAGATCCGCACTGCCAGGCGGTCTGGAAGGAGAACCGCGCGCGCTTCTTCGGCGGGCCGGCGCGGCCACTTCTGCCGCAGGCCGCGCCGGCCACACAGCCGATGACGAACGCACCGCAGGGAGAGAAGCGATGAACAATGTCGGCGTTATCGACACCTTCCTCAATACCTTCACGACCTACATCGATTCGGGTTTCGGCCTGATCAAAGGCGAGGTCACGTATTTGTCGTCGACGTTGATCGTCATCGACATCACGTTGGCCGGCCTGTTCTGGGCCTGGGGCGCGGACGAAGACATTCTCCAGCGGCTGGTGAAGAAGACCCTCTACATCGGCTTCTTTGCCTTCATCATCACCAACTTCACCAAGCTCTCAGGCATCATCTTCAATGGCTTCGCTAGCCTCGGCCTGAAGGCCGGCGGCTCGTCGATCTCGACCGCGGACTTCCTGCGGCCCGGCAGGCTTGCGCAGGTCGGCCTCGATGCCGGACAGCCGCTGCTCGACTCCGCAAGCCAGATGATGGGCTTCACCAGCTTCTTTGCGAATTTCGTTCAGATTGCCGTGCTGATGGTCTCCTGGCTGCTGGTGCTGATCGCCTTCTTCATTCTGGCGGTGCAGCTGTTCATCACGCTGCTCGAGTTCAAGCTGACGACGCTCGCTGGCTTCATCCTCATTCCGTTCGCGCTCTTCAACAAGACCGCCTTCCTCGCAGAGAAGGTGCTGGGCAACGTCGTTGCGTCCGGCGTGAAAGTCATGGTGCTCGCTGTCATCGTCGGCATCGGCACCGGGCTCTTCTCCCAGTTCACGACCGCCTATGCTGGTGGCCAGCCGACCATCGAGCAGGCTCTTTCTGTCGTGCTGGCGGCGCTCGCCATGCTCGGTCTCGGCATCTTCGGGCCCGGCATCGCCACCGGTCTTGTTTCCGGCGCGCCGCAGCTTGGTGCGGGCGCTGCCGTCGGCACGGGTCTGGCTGTTGCCGGTACAGCGATGGTCGGCGGCGCGGCGCTCGGTTTGGCCGGAAGGGGAGTGATGGCAGCTAGCTCCGGTGCTGCGGCCGCCGCGCGTGGTGGTGTTGCGATGGCGGGCGGTGTGTCCTCCACCTACAGCCTCGCATCGGCCGGTCGGTCCGGCGCTGGCGGCGTCGCGTCCGGTCTCGGCGGCGTGGGCCGTGCTGCGGCCAGTGCAGCGGCAGCTCCCGCAAGACGCGCCGCTGCGCGAGCAACGGGGGCAATGACGGAGAGTTTTAGCTCTGGTGCCCGTGCCGGCGTCGCCAACACGGGTGGCTCCTCGACGATGGGGACCATCGGGAGCGGCACCGCCGCAAACGATGAAGCTGCATCTCAAGCAGCGAGCGAGAGCGGTCCGCCTGCCTGGGCCCAGCGCGTCAAGCGCAATCAGACCGTCATTCACGGCGCTCAGACAGCCGCGCAGGCCCTCAAATCCGGCGACAGCCATGGCGGAGGCCACTCCGTCGACCTCTCGGGAGGAGAATAACGAATGTCAGTTTTCCGGCGATCGTCCGTGCGCTACGGCCGCACGAGCGAACCCGAAACCCCCTACCAGCGCGCAGCGCAAGTTTGGGATGAGCGCATCGGCTCGGCCCGCGTCCAGGCCAAAAACTGGCGGCTGATGGCCTTTGGGTCGCTGATCCTTAGCTGCGGCCTTGCCGGCGGGCTCGTCTGGCAATCCACGCACGGCACCGTCGTTCCCTGGGTGGTGCAGGTCGACAAGCTCGGCGAGGCGCAAGCCGTGGCGCCCGCGACCGCTGACTACAGGCCAAACGACCCGCAGATTGCCTGGTATCTCGCTCACTTCATCCAGATCGTTCGTTCGCTTCCGGCCGACCCGATCATCGTGCGGCACAACTGGCTGCAGGCCTATGCTTTCACGACGGCGGCGGGCGCGGCGGCGCTCAACGATTACGCCCGCGCCAATGACCCCTTCGCCAATCTCGGCAGGCAACAGGTCGCCATCGACGTCTCCAGCGTCATCCGCGCCTCGCCCGACAGTTTTCGCGTCGCCTGGGTCGAACACCGCTTTCAGGATGGGGCGCTCGCCGGCACCACACGTTGGACCGCGATCCTCACTATCGCGATCCAGCCACCCACCGACGCCGATCGGCTCCGCAAGAATCCACTCGGCATCTACGTCAACGCCATCAACTGGTCGAAGGAGCTGGGACAATGACCCCGCCGATTTCCTCAAAAGCCGGCGGTCCGGCTTTACGTTTCTCCATCGTTCACCAAAGCCGGAAAGACGGCGATACGTGCTTCCGTAAATCCGGCTTTGCGCCTTTGCTGATGTTCGCCTTGGCGCTTGGTGGCTGCGCGCACAATTTCATCCCGCCCGACATTAACTACGATAGTGCGGAGCCAGCGACGCTCACCGTCGATCCGCCGCCTCCCGTCAAGATCGTGGAATTGCCTCAGCCCCTGCCGCTGCCTGGGCAGTTGAAACCGCTCGCCGCCGGCAAGCGCGTCCCGGAGGCCGCCGATCCAAAGGTTCGCCTCAAACAGGCCAACGCCGCGGCACGTGTGCAGCCGGTCCGCAACGGATTCATCAACGCGGTACAGGTCTATCCGTTCTCCGGCGGAGCCCTCTACCAGGTCTATGCGGCGCCCGGCCAGATCACCGATGTCGCCCTCCAGGAGGGCGAGCAACTCGTCGGCTCGGGTCCGGTTGCCGCCGGGGACACTGTGCGCTGGATCATCGGCGATACCGAGAGCGGGGCGGGCGCGACCAAGAAGATCCACATCTTGGTCAAGCCGACGCGGCCGGAATTGGTCACCAATCTCGTGATCAACACCGACCGGCGAACCTATCTCCTCGAGCTGCGCTCGACGGAGAAGACCTACATGGCCTCGGTCTCCTGGCAGTATCCCGAGGACCAACTGATTGCACTTCGGCGGCAGAATGCAGCCGCTGAAACTGCGGCCCCCATTGCGGCCGGCGTCGATCTCGCTTCGATCAATTTCCGCTATTCGATCGAGGGCGATGATCCGGCCTGGCGTCCGCTGCGCGCTTTTGACGACGGCAACAAGGTCTATATCGAATTTCCCAGCGGGATTGTCCAGGGTGAGATGCCGCCACTGTTCGTCATTGGCCCGGCCGGCGGCTCCGAACTGGTGAACTACCGGGTCAACCGCAACTACTACATCGTCGACCGCCTGTTCGCCGCCGCCGAATTGCGTCTTGGTGACAAGGACAGCGAGCGGCGCGTGCGTATCGTCCGCACCGACGGAAGGTCGCGCTCATGGCGATAGGCAGGGAAGTCGAACATCAAGGCGATACTCCGTCCGTCGCGCCGCCGGACCTTCGGCTCCGAGGCGAGCGGCCCCGTGTCACACGGCTCTCGCGCAAGGTCCTTGTCGGCCTCGGCGCGGTGTCTGCCCTGGCAGTCGCGGGCGCGCTCGGCTATGCCCTCCAGACCGGCAATAAGCCGCAGAGCGGCCAAGAACTGCTCAGCACCCAGAACCGACCTTCGGCCGAGGGGCTGGCCGGGTTGCCGAAGGACTATACTGGCCTGCCGCGTCAAGCGCCGCCGCTCGGGCCGCCGCTGCCCGGCGATCTCGGCAAGCCGATCCTCAACGCAGGCGCCGCACCGAACACCATAGCGGCGACGTCTGATCCCGAGACGCAGCACAGGGTCCAGGAAATCGAGGCGGCGCGGGTTAGCCGCCTCTTTGCCCAAACTGCTCAGCAACCGCAGAGCATGGACCAACCAATCCCGAATGCCTCCACTGGCACCACGCCGACTCCGGCCGCGACACCACCTGTCGATGCAGGATCCGCCCAGAACATGCAGGACCGCAAGACGGCCTTCCTCAACGCTCCGACAGACAAGCGCACGGTCAGTCCAGATCGGCTCGAAGCCAAGGCCTCTCCCTACATCGTGCAGGCCGGCACAGTGATCCCGGCTGCGCTCATCACGGGCATTCGTTCCGATCTGCCTGGCCAAGTCACCGCCCAGGTGACCGAGGCTGTCTATGACAGCCCTTCCGGCAAATATCTTCTGGTTCCCCAGGGTGCGAAGCTGATCGGCCAATACGACAGTTCCGTCGCCTTCGGCCAGTCCCGTATCCTCTTAATCTGGACCCGCATCATCATGCCGGACGGCAACTCGATCGTGCTCGAGCGCCAGCCCGGCGCCGACACCGGTGGTTATGCCGGGCTTGAGGATGAGGTCGACAACCATTGGGGCATGCTGTTCAAAGCCGCCGTCCTCTCGACCATGCTCAGCGTTGGAGCGGAGGCGGGCACGAGCCAGAACGAGAACAACCTCGTTCAAGCAATCCGTAGTGGCGCGTCCAACAGCATCAGCCAGACGGGTCAGCAGATCGTGCAGCGCCAGCTCAACATCCAGCCGACGCTGACCATCCGGCCAGGTTTCCCGGTGCGGGTCAGCGTTACGCGAGACCTGGTGCTGGCTCCGTACGGAAAGGGAGGGACGCCATGACGAAGCTCAAGCTTGGGCCGCTTGAAGACGACAAGCCGGTGAAGCTCACGATCGAGCTGCCGGCGGCGGTCTTCAGGGATCTCAAAAGCTACGCCGAGATTCTGACGCGTAGCGGAGGCACGACCACACCGACCGAGCCCGCCAAATTGATCGCGCCCATGATCGAGCGTTTCATGGCAACCGACCGCGCCTTTGCAAAAGCTCGCCGAAATGCGGCTCAGGTCGTCTCTGGATCAGCCGAGAGGTCTGGATAGCGTTCCCGAAGCAGGGCGAGGAACGGACGCAGTGACGGATTGCAGTTGTCTTGTCGCCAATAAGCGCGGAAGCTCAGCCGCGTCGGACCCTCCGCATCATGGACCTCGCGGAAGGTCACTCCCTGATAGGCCGCGCCGGTCGCGCCTTCCAAAGTCAGCAGGACACCCCAGCCCGCGCCCACCAAAGTGAGAAGCCGGTCGAGCGCCACATCATGGTGAAGCAGCCAACACGGATCGGACCCACCCAATTTGCTGACGAGAAGCTTGAGCAATTCCGGTGCCGGGCCATGCTGTGACAACAGAAGCGCTTCCTCCCTCAGTTCGCCCCAGTGAACCACATCACGCCTTGCCAGCGGATGGCCCTTGGGGAGGGCGACGACGACACGTTCGCTCCAGAGCGACAAGCACCCGTCGCTCCAGCTTGAATTGGGTTCGGCCACAAAGGCGACGTCAATGGCGGAACTGGCTAGATCGGAGATCAGATGGTCTCTCGATCCGTCTACCAGATGCGTATCAGCATCGGGGAAGCGGTGCCGGTGGTCAAGGAGGGTGGCCCGGAGATTGCCGGCTGAGAGTGAGGCGTGGACGCCGATGGTCAATCGGCCGCTCTCGCCTCGCCAATGAGTCTTGAGGCGAGCGGCGATCGCTTCCGTTTCATCCACGATGCGCTGGGCGGCATCGAGGAATTCTTGCCCTTCGAGGGTCGGTCGCGTGCCGGCGTAAGTGCGCTCGAAGAGAGCGCCGCCCAACTTGTATTCGAGATTGCGCAGGCGACGACTAAGAGTCGACTGCTTGATTCTGAGCGTTTCTGCCGCTTGGCGGAGGCTTCTGTGGTGAGATGCGGCGATTGCCCAGCGTAGATCTCTTAATTCCACTGGCGTGGTCGGAGCCCTATGGCGAATTGCCGGTGACCAAACTGTTTTTTGAATGGTTCACTCCATTTGTTTGCGCTGCTTCAGCGCCTTCTTCGCGCTAGCCCTGACGCAGCCATTGAGCGCCTTCGTGAAGGCATTGGAGGTTCTGGCGACCGACCGCAATGGCGTGTAAAAGAGCCAACGTAGGCTTCCGCCCCGACCAAAAAATCGCTGTCGACTTCAGATTGAACCGCATGTAGCTGCCCGCCAGCTAAGAGGCTAAAGCGCGTCCATTCGACGAACTCAACCGCGAAAAGGTCAGGAGCTTCGGTAAGATAATTGCGAGAAGGTTTAGCTATCTGCCCTCGGTTGCCTCCTTTTCAAAGGATTCGGCGATCTCGTTTCCCCGACCAATGATCGAACCGAGCTTGGCGCATTCGACAACTCGTTCACTGAGTGGCGCGCCGACGCTGGCTCTTGCCATCGGAGTGCAATCGCCTCGGCGAGCGTTACGGGCGGGTTCAGACGAAGTTCTGCTTGAGCAAGACGGCTGGGCCGTTTGCTGGAATTATGCCACCAAAATACAATCTATTTGATTAGATGACGACTCGGCCTCACGACAATCCATCGCCAAATCAGATCGGTCCATCACATTAGTTGGTGGTTGCGCTTGGATGCGCCGCCGAGGTTGCGAACAAGGTTGCAGCGGAACCGCCGGTCGCGGGAGGCCACGGTTATCGCCTCAGCCTCATCGAGCGCTCCTTCTGAGATGCGGGGAGCCATCGCATGGGACCTTCGAACGTGATTGCTCCTGACTGGATCGGCAAAGTAGCCCTACCGCCTCAGCATTCATTAATGAGTCTGCACCCCGCTAATAGTAGCGTTATAGTCAGTGGTTTGACGGTCAGAGCGAATGGCATGCTTGGCACATGAAAACTCGTGCGCTAGTGGCTTGGAATGTGCGTCGGATTCGGGCGAAACGCGGTATTTCCCAAGAGAGATTGGCTTACCAAGCCGGGATTGACCGCTCTTACATGGCCAGTCTTGAGCGGCAATCGAAAAATCCGACAATTGATCTCCTCGATCGCATCGCCGAAACGCTGGGCGTTCATTTGTCCGAATTCTTTGCTCGGCCGTCCAAACATGCGGTGTCTTGCAAGACCTCGCCTAAACGCCGTAAGTCAGCGCGTCTCGGCAAGCCGCGTGTCCAAAAGAACAAACGCAACGGTCCGACGCCACAGAATTTCGAATGAGGCCTCGGCGAGAAGCGTGGAGCCCGAACAGATCGGGCGCCGGCTTTCGCACCAGCCGATGCACGCCCGCGTAGGCTATCAACTCGCGGCCTTGAACCGGCAACTCTCGATATCACTGGTGAGCCAGCTACGCTGGCGAGGCTACAGGCACGCAGCAGCGGCTCCTCGTCGACCTTGAACCCGATCATGGTGAACTCGCCGCTGCGGAAGCGGAACGACGAATCCCGCGTGGTGGTGAAGCTGAAGAGATTGTCGGTCCAGTGGGGGCTACTAAGCTATGAAGATGGAGATGCGGGCGGCAATATGGAATCCCTGATACCGGCGAATGGATCCAGCATGTCTCGCCTACTGGGACACGATCTTCGGCGGTTACTTCTCGTCCTATGGCGCCATCTTCGACGCCACGACAAAGGCGTGCCGAGGTGTCTGTGTCGACTACTATACCGCATTCAGAGCGACCAGTTTGGCCAGTGTCGAGCAAGCGGGGATGTTGCCTATCCCGCAACAGTGGGCAGTTAGGTGCTTACACCGAAGCGGCACCGCATTTTCTACATGATGAAAACTATCTGACAGGTTCCAAATATTGGCCGCCTACAAGATCTGGCAGGGGCCTAGCTTAGCCAGCTTATGTATATAGCGGAACCCCTGTCCCGCATTTTGCGCGGGGACACGCGGCAGGTAACGGAGGTCACAGATGGCATACAAGAAACTCATCAATCAAAGCGGCCTGACACTTACGGTGTTGCTCATCACGCGCGTTGGCTCAGAGCCGAACCAGTCCGGACAGATCGTCGCAACGGCGCTACCGGTGGGTGGCAAGCAGACGATTGAGTATGGCAGTGCGCAGAATCCCTTCCTCAACGGGCTCGTGATTTCCTCATCTTCCGATGGCGCGTTTTCGAACGGGTCGCAGATCGTGACGACTCGGGGCAGCAGCTGGGATACTGTCCTGAACACGCACGATACCCTTACCTTTAGCGGAGCGGGTGGGCTGAACGTGGTGGGCTCGAACATATAACCCGCCACGGCACCGACGGTCCCGCGGTGGCGGACTTGGCCGCTCCTGGCTGGCAAGCCGATCCTGGCGGCGTCGCCGCCCTGCTCGGATGAGTGCAGCTGATGGACTGAAAGGCAACTCTTGTGACTTCCGCGCCCGTGCAGCGGTGATCACCCGTGCCGGGGTGTTGGATGACTTCGCCGGAGACGAACCATGATGCCTTCACTTTGGTTGTCCAACAGGACCCCAGGTGCTCTGAAGAAAGGCCCGCGAGTTCATGAAAGGACCGCGCGGGATCATCATGGAATGACGGTATAGCATATGAGTACCAATCTTATGTTGCACGAGCCGCCCAACGCGCTGCGGCTGATCACACAGGCGTATACGAGCCTTCTCATTATCGGCTTCGCCCTGCTGCCCACTCAGTTCATCGCTTACCTTTATTTCCAGCAGGATCCCGCGCTGAAGTTTGAAGACCACCTGTTCCACGAATTCGCCATCGCCGTCGCCACCCTCGAGGGGCTGTTCGTCACATATGTGACGTGGCGTTGCTATCGGTCTTCAGGCGAGCCGTTGTTGCGGTGGTTGACCCTTGGTTTTCTGGCCTTCGTGCTGATCTATTCGCTGCACGGCGCCTTCACCGGGATGGCACATCGCAATATTTGGCTGTTTCTGCTCTATGGGCCGGCGTCGCGTCTGGCGATGTCGATTTTGCTCTTCGTCGGGCTACTCAGCTACAACCAGCCGTCAGACGAGCTTGAGAAGCGCTCGGACACGCGCGCGTGGCTCATGTGGATTGGCCTGTTCCTTACGGTGGACCTAGCTGTCGCACTTGTCGCCTATTCACGCTATGCTGGGCATCCGGTGGTCCGCCTGTCCATGGAGGGCGGCGCATTGCTATTCAGCGCGCTGAACGTCGCGGCCTTGCTCATGCGACGGATTCACTCACCGCTGATGCTTGTTTTCGGCGTTTCTGTCACATGGTTTGCGTTATCGTCGCTCGCATTCATTTTGGCCGCGCCGTGGAATCATATGTGGTGGCTGGCTCACGCGATCTTTGCTGGCGGCTTTTTTCTGCTCAGTTATGGCGTCGTCCGAGCTTTCCGAACAACGCAATCGTTCGCGACCATCTATAGCCAGGAAGAAATGACCGCCCGCCTGGCCAAATCGATGGCTGACACTCAAAAAGCACTCCAGCAAGTGCAAATGAGCAATCAAAGGTTGGAGCGGCTTGCCGCCACCGACCCACTAACCGGTGCCGGGAATCGGCGCCACTTCATCGAGCATATCGGCGCAGAGATCGCGCGTGCCAAACGGACCGGTGCTCCGTTGGCTCTGCTATCGCTCGATCTCGACCATTTCAAGGATATCAACGACTCGCGTGGTCACAGCGTCGGCGATGAGGTCCTGCGCGTATTCGTGCGAAAGTGCCTGGAGGCAATCCGGCCTTACGACTCTGTCGCGCGCGTGGGCGGTGAAGAATTCATGGTACTGCTGCCGGGGGCGACGCTCGACGCGGCTTGCGCGGTCGCCGAGCGCCTTCGGTCGGCCATCGAACGCACCGCATTCGACGTCG
Organism: Bradyrhizobium sp. BRP56; assembly: GCF_020194035.1. Classification (NCBI taxonomy): domain Bacteria; kingdom Pseudomonadati; phylum Pseudomonadota; class Alphaproteobacteria; order Hyphomicrobiales; family Nitrobacteraceae; genus Bradyrhizobium; species Bradyrhizobium sp. BRP56. The sequence continues at coordinate 27,868 of NZ_JADYVV010000013.1, read as the reverse complement.
GAGCCGAACCGTCGGTCGGCGTCACCATCAGTGTTGGAGTGTCGGAGTTCGGGCGCGATGGAGACACGCTCGACGGGTTCTTGAACGTCGCCGACCAGCGACTCTATCGTGCAAAATTTGAAGGTCGCAACCGCGTGGTTGTCGCCTAGGTTATCCTTCGTCGCTCACTTCGTCTCTGGTGCTCTGGGCCCCGACGTTCGTTCTCGCTATCATTCTCCGAGTCAAAGCCGCAACTCCACTAACAATTATTCGTTCATGGTCCATCCATTGCAACATTTGCAGGTAGATTCGCACCACAATAGGTTGCTGCCGGGAGCTGTCATGTCGTTGCTTGCTACAACAGCGCTTGACAGCCATTGTTCCGTCGAGCGCTCAACTGGCAGCAGCCGCCTCACCTCGCCAAGGCGGCCGGCCCTTGGCGCGCGCCGCGATTACCGATCCGCTGGCCAGGCACTCGGCAGAATGTCGGGATCAGGGAGCACAACTGACAGGAACCTAGTCGCGCCGATTGCTATCCCACGTGAACTAGCGGCTCGCGCTCCAGGGTGTTCAAGTGGCAGATGTAACTCATTGCTTGGGCCGCGCTAACGATGTGCGAACGTGCAGGTCGCTCGAACACAACTTCTGCCCGGCAACTATCGCTACCCGATGGCTCATTGCAGCTTCCGAAGCCGCAACTGAAGTTCGGCAATCGGCGCAACATCTGGTTCTCAGTTAACAACCGCGCTGCGGGCGCCAACCTCACTGGACCACTCTACGTTGCGAAATTTCGACTGAGATGAAAATTTCAACTCCACGATTGCGAATATTGCACTTCGATTGGCGCCGTTCTGCCACGAGAGACTTCATTGCTCTTTTCGGCGGCGTCGTTCTCGCTTCACTCTTAGCGCATCTCTATGGGCTTGGCCCCCGTTTGGCGCAGCTGGGACGGCGCTATGTGGATTCGGTACTCGACGACATTATATTCATTGTGTTCGTCGCGTTCTTGCTGAGCATTGCACTATCAATCTTTAGTGTTCGGCGCTACCGAGAACTCGCCCGCGGAATTGACGCACGAACCATTGCAGAAGGGGACGTCCGCGATTTGGCGCGACACGATCCATTGACTGGCTTGCCGAACCGCCGCCTGTTTGATGAGAAACTTGATCTGTGCGCTGGCCTCGCCACCGACACGCATCAAGTCGCTGTTCTGATGCTCGGCCTCGACGGCTTGAAGCGGATCAAGGATACGCACGGCCATGAAGCGGTGGACAAGGCACTCTGCGAACTTGCCACAAGGCTTATCGACATCTTGCGCAAGGATGGCCTCCTGGCGAGGATCGGAGGCGACGAATTCGGGATCGTCCTGCCCAGCATTAGCTCCCTCGAAGATCCCGCCAACCTGGCGCGCCGTATGATGGCGTCCGCCGCCGATACTTTCGCGATTGAGACTGGCGCAGCCGAGCTTAGTCTTGGCATTGGCATCGCCATCGCTCCGATTGATGGCGTCAACCCCCACGAATTGGTCAGGCGCGCAGAACGCGCGCTTTATCGCGCGCAGAGCGACGGCAGGTCGCGTGTTCGCTTTTTCGAACCGGACATGGACATACATGTCGAGCGGCGCATCAATATTGAGCGTGAGCTTCGGAGCGCTATCGCGGCGGATATTATCGAGCCCCACTACCAGCCGGTGGTTTCACTCGAAAGTAATCGCATCGTCGGGTTCGAGGCGTTGGCGCGTTGGGAAAACAGGACATTAGGGCATATCCCGCCCGACGTGTTTATTCCAATTGCAGAAGAAACTGGCCTCATCAACGCTCTTGGAGATCAGGTTTTTCGCCGCGCGTGTCTTGATGCCGCTGCGTGGCCGAAGACGTTCTCGCTTGCCTTCAACATTTCGCCTATTCAATTGCGGGATTCCGCGCTTGGAGGGCGCATTATATCAATCCTTGAGCAAACCGGCTTTAGTCCATGCCGCCTGGAGATTGAAATTACCGAGAGCGCGTTCGTGGAACGGAACGGGGCTGCGAAGACCGTGATTGACGAACTTCGTCAAGCCGGCGTCCGCATCGCGCTCGATGATTTTGGAACAGGTTATGCTACGCTTAGCCAGCTGCTTTCGTTTCGTCTTGACAAGATCAAAATCGATCGCAGCTTCGTGTCGCATCTCGACGAGAGCACCGACAGTCGGGTGATCGTTCGTGCTATACTCGGCCTTGCTAAAGGGTTTGGTTTGACGACCACGGCCGAGGGAGTCGAAGACGAAGGCCAACTTGTCTATCTGGTGGCCAATGGTTGCACAGAAGGACAAGGCTACTTGTTCAGTGGTCCCGTTCAAGCCGCCGGTATCCCCGCGCTGCTTGATCGCCAAGCCCGCCGCGGACCGGTTACTGAAGATGGAGCAAGAAACCTACATGCGTGAGTCGACGCGCTGAGTTCAAGCGTGCTCGGGAGGCGCTTGATTAGAATGAGGCGTGTAGATCTGCCGCACTGCATTTGACGCGTTGCCGGCAATTGCATTGTTGCTCAAAGGCGCATTCACTTAGACGGGGCGTGGGCTCTTAAGAAATCACATTGGCTCGATCACTGGTAGCGGCCTGTCGTGCACACCGTTTTGCACCTGCTCCAACGTCAACGCTTAGGGGCATCCGCGAACTGCGATCAGATATCAGAAGTCCGGATATCGTCTCAAAGATCCGTCACCAAGGCCCCTAATGCCTCTCCGACTGAAACGCCGGAGCTGACCGTTCTGGTCTCCTAACGACTCCTGATTGCGCCAGGGAGTGCGTAAGCGCCCGGTTATGGCCGCCTTTCGTTGTGGGGTTCGGATCGGATAGCAGCTTGGCTCCGGGGCGCTGAAGATAGTGTCCACGAGCGGAGCTTAATGGACACGATCGTGAGGGATGGAGTGGCTGACGAAGATTTTCGTGGTGCGACGGCACGCGCCCGTCGGCGCAAGTCATATACGCTCGAAGAGAAGCAGCGACTGGTGGCTGAGAGCTGTGAGCCCGGCGCGTCGGTATCACTGGTGGCTCGGCGGCACGATATCAATGCGAATCTGTTGTTCACGTGGCGCCGGCAGATGCGCACGCCAGCGTCGGCGGCTTCGCCGCTGGAATTGATTCCGGTCGAGGTCATCAGCGATGTGCAGGCTGCCTCACCATCCGTGGCCCCTGGGGCAGAACGGTGCGGCGTGATTGAGATCGTCCTGATCGGCGGTGTGCGCCTGCGAGTTGACGCCGAGATCAGCGAGGCAGTGTTGCGGCGAGTGCTATCTGCTCTGAAGGCGGCGGCATGATCGCGCCCGGGTCTGGGGTGCGAGTCTATCTGGCGACGCAGCCGTGCGATATGCGCAAAGGGATGGATGGTTTGGCGGCCCAGGTCCAGAACGTGCTGGCCGCCGATCTCTTCTCGGGGGCGCTGTTCGTGTTCCGCGGCAAGCGCGGCGACATGTTGAAGATCCTGGCCTGGGATGGAAGTGGGATGTGCCTGTTCGCCAAGCTGGTTGGAGCAAGGAAAGTTCGTCTGGCCGCCGATCGTGGCGGGTCGGCTTCAGCTGACACCACCCCAGCTGGCCTTGCTCGTCGAAGGCATCGATTGGCGGCGGACGGTCGCGCCTGAACCGGTCATACGTCCTGAAGCTGTCTAATAAGCTCCCGAGTCCGAAGATTTATTCTCGCTCCTGAGTCATGACCTTGCTATAAGCCGGCATGTCTCTCGCCACTGCGGAATTGCCGTCGGATCCGGACGCCCTGCGCGCGTTCGCGGCAGCTTTGCAGGCCGAGCTCTACGCCAAGACGCTGCATATCGAGAAGTTGAAAGCCCAGTTGGCGACGCTGCGGCGCGCGCGCTTCGGCCAGTCGTCTGAGAAGCTCGATCGGCAGATCGATCTGCTCGAGCTGATCATCGGCGATCTGGAGGAAGCCGAGGCCGCCAGCGAAGCCCGCCAGGATGCGACTGCGGCGACGCCAGGCGCGATGCCGGTGTTGACCGGGCGCCGGCGTGTGGGCAATCGCCGGCCGCTGCCCGATCACCTGCCGCGCGAGATCATCACCCACGGCGGGGTTTGCGCCTGCCCGGCCTGCGGCTCCGAGCGGTTGCGCAGGATCAGCGACGATGAGCGGGAGGTGCTGGAATATGTACCATCACACTTCAAGGTCATCGTGCATGTGCGGCCGAAACTGAGCTGCCGGGACTGCGAGGCCATTACGCAGCCGACGATGCCAAGCCTGCCTATCGAGTGCGGCAGGCCCGGCCAAAAGTTGATCGCCCATGTGCTGGTCTCCAAATATTGCGACCACCTGCCTTTGAACCGACAGTCCGGAATCTACGCGCGCGAGGGCGTCGACCTGGATCGATCGACCCTGGCCGATTGGGTCGGACGGGCCGCATGGCTGATGGCGCCGGTAGCTGAGCGCATCGGCGACTACGCTCGCGCCGGCCCGACCATCCATGCCGACGACACGCCGATCCCGGTTCAGGATCCCGGACGCGGGCGCACCAAAAGCGGCCGGCTATGGGTCGTTGTGCGCGATGAAGGCACCTGGGGCTCGCCCAATCCACCGGCGGCCTACTATCGCTACTCGCCTGACCGCAAAGGTGAGCACGCTCAAGCCATTCTGGCGCCTGCATCCGGCTTCCTGCACGCCGACGCCTATGCCGGGTTTGACAAACTCTACGAACCGGATCCGCTCACCGGCTGCCCGCGCCCGGAGCCGGTCGCGTGCTGGGCCCATGCGAGACGCGAACTGTTCGACGAGCACGCGAGGACCAAATCGCCGATCGCGCGTCAGGCGCTGGACAAGATCGGCGCGGTCTTCGCCGTCGAGCGCGAGATCAACGGCCGAAGTGCCTCGGATCGTCTGGCCATGCGCCAGGCTCAAAGCGTGCCGTTGCTGGCCGACCTTAAGGATTACCTGGAGACAAGCCTCGGCAGGATCAGTCGCAAGGGAGACCTCGCCAAGGCCATCCGCTACAGCCTCAATCGCTGGAAGGCGCTCTCCCGGTTCACCGAAGATGGCCGTCTTGAGATGACCAACAATGCCGCCGAACGTGCGATCCGCCCGCTGACGCTCGGACGACGCAACTGGACCTTCCTCGGCTCGGACTCCGGTGGCGAGCGTGCTGCGGTCTTCTACACCCTGATCCAGACGGCGCTATGCCGCGCGCGGCATAGGCAGGTTTATGCCGCCCGCCGAACTATGCCGAGTCGGGTCGTTTTCCCCAGATTTCTCGCTGACCGGCGTTTGGTCGGTTCGGCATAGTTCGTTCTGTGCCTCCGCTTTCAACAGCGGAGAACAGGAAGATGGAAGTTGAAGAGTACTTGGGCAGGAGCCGGCTTTACCGGCGTCTCAGAAGCGGGCCGCACGGACAGTTCGTCGAGCGCTACGCCGCTCGTCTCGTCGAAGAGAGGCTCGTTCGGCACGGCACGTGGCGTTGCCTCAACGTGGTTGGCGGGCTCCTGAGTTGGATCGCGGGCCGTCGCTACAAGCTGGTCGATCTCGATGAGCAGGTCGTTGAGCGGTACCTCCGACATCGAGGCGGGAGGCAGTCTATCCAACCCGGTGACCGAGCTGCGCTCAAGCGATGGCTGTCGGTGCTGCGCGAAGAAGACGCGATCGCGCCGTTGGTGCTATCGCCTCTCACCCCGCACGAACGGATCTTCAAGGAGTTCGATACCTACCTGCGATCAGAGCGCGGCTTGGCCCCGAGGTCCATCGTCCGCCATCTCCCAGTCATCCGCAGGTTCCTGCACGAGGTGTGCTCCGGCGGCGCCGGCGCCCTGCGCAAGATCAGCCAAGAGGACGTGATCCGCTACGTTGAGCGCCACGCCCAGGATTGGGGCCCGGGAACAGGCAAGGCGATGTGCTGGTCGTTGCGTGCCTTTCTCCGTTACCTCCACCATCGGGGGCTGAACGCGCGCCCGTTGGCGGATTGCGTTCCATCGATGCGCCGATGGAAGCTCGCAACTCTACCGACCTATCTGCCTGCTGCTCAGGTGCGGAAGGCTCTCGACGGTTGCGACCGAGAGACGGTGACGGGACGGCGCGACTACGCCATTCTGTTGTTGCTGGCCAAGCTCGGCCTGCGGGCCAACGAGGTTGCGACGCTCACCGTCGACGATATCGACTGGCGCGCCAGCGAGATACTCGTTCGCGCCAAGGGCCGACAGCGTGCACGAATGCCGATACCGCCAGACATTTGCGCGGCTATCGTTGCATATCTGCGCAATGGCCGCCCAAAGTCGTCGTGCCGACGGCTGTTCGTCCGCACACTCGCGCCACACGTCGGCTTTGCTTCTGGATGCGCGATCACCATGATCGCCAAGGCTGCTCTCGATCGCGTCGGAATCGAAGGGTGTGCCCACCGCGGCGCCCATATCTTCCGACACAGTCTCGCTACCGAGCTTCTCCGATCTGGCGCGACCTTGTCGGAGATCGGACAGTTGCTGCGGCACGAGAAACAAGACACCACCCGGATTTACGCGAAGGTCGACATCGACGCGCTGAGAACATTGAGCCTGCCCTGGCCGGGAGGCGTGCAATGACCGATCTGCGCTCCGCACTCGACAAGTACCTGAGCATGCGCAAGGGGTTTGGATACAAGTACGAGCACCAGACCCGTCGGCTCGCCGACTTCGTCGCCTTCATGGAGAAGCGCAAAGCCAGGATCATCACGACGAAGCTGGCAATGGAATGGGCAACGCTACCGCCCGATCGTCATGCATCCTGGGCGCTGCGATTGAGCGACGTACGCGGGTTCGCGCGCCATGTCGCCAACTTCGATCCGAGAACGGAGGTACCGGCCGTCGGCATGCTGCCCGGATGGAAGCGCGCCAAGCCCTATGTCTACAACGACGCGGAGATCGATGCGTTGCTGAAGGCGGCGCTGGCTCTGCCGCCAGCGGGCGGATTGCGCCGATGGACCTACCATACCCTGTTCGGGCTGATCGCGGTGACGGGCATGCGTATATCCGAGGCGATGGGGCTGGAGCGTGATGACGTCGACCTCGACGCCGGCGTGCTGACGGTCCGGCTGACCAAGTTCGGTAAGTCGCGGCTCGTACCATTGCATCCGACGACAAGAACCGCATTGCGCGACTACGCCCACCGGCGCGACACGATGCTCGGACCACGCTGCGGCTCAACCTTCTTCGTTGCCGAACAGGGAGGCCGCCTGCTGCACCAGTACGTTCATCGCGTCTTCTGGCGATTGTCTCGAGAGATCGGGCTGCGGCGCCCAGGTGATCGTACCGGGCCACGCGTGCACGACTTCCGTCATCGCTTCGCCATCCGAACGCTGCTCGACTGGTATCGCGAAGACAAGGACGTCGAGCAACAACTCCCAGTGCTCTCCACTTACCTCGGCCACGCCTGCGTGCGCGATACCTACTGGTATCTCTCGGCCTGCCCCGAGTTGATGGAAGAAGCGGCGCGGCGTCTCGATCGGCGATGGGAGGTGACGCCATGAAGCCCGCCTGCAATGTCGCCACATTGATCGAGCGCTTCTTCACCGAGCGCCTCATGCGCCAGCGCAATGTTAGCAGCAACACGATCGCCTCCTACAGAGATACGTTCCGGCTGCTGTTCATGTTCGCACAGGTGCGGCTGCGGAAGCCCCCATCGGCCTTGGCGCTCACCGATTTGGACGCAACGTTCATCGGCGCGTTCCTTACCGATCTCGAGGTAACGCGCGGCGCCAGCGCGAAGACGCGTAACCTGCGTCTGACCGCCATCCGATCCTTCTTCAGGTTCGTGTCCTTCGAGGAACCGGCACACAGTGCGCTGATCCAGCGCGTGCTCGCCATACCGAGCAAACGCCATGACAAGCGACAGGTGCACTTCCTGACGCGCCCCGAGATCGAGGCGGTTCTCGCCGCGCCCGATCGAACGACGTGGCTTGGTCGCCGCGATCACACCTTGTTGCTGGTTGCGGCCCAGACGGGCTTACGCCTCTCAGAGCTGACTGGCCTTGACCGGGATGCCGTCCACCTCGGGTCTGGTGCACACGTACGATGCGTCGGTAAAGGGCGGAAGGAGCGGACCACTCCGCTGACCACACTCGCTCGGTGCGCGCTCCAGGCATGGCTCAAGGAACCGTTGCGGAAAGGAGCAACAGCGTTGTTCCCGAATGTGCACGGCGGCCGGCTCAGTGCTGACAGCGTCCAATCCCTGCTGGCAAAGCATGTTCGTGTCGCTCACAAGAGTTGCCCGTCTTTGAAGGCCAAGAGCGTGTCACCGCACGTGCTGAGGCACAGCGCTGCGATGGAACTGCTGCAAGCCGGCGTCGACTGCTCCGTGATCGCGCTGTGGCTTGGTCATGAATCGGTCGAGACGACGCAGACGTACCTGCACGCCCACCTCGCCTTCAAGGAAGCAGCCCTGGCAAAGCTCAAGCCGTATGAGCGCGGCAAGCGAACCCGCTTCCAGCCGAACGATCGCCTGCTCGCCTTCCTCGATACACTCTGAACGACCAGACTATGCCGAATGGAATGGGGCTGTCCTGCGCGCGATCGACGGTGCCAGCGTGACAACGGCGTGCCATACCAAATCCGTTCGGCATAGTTCGGCAGGCGGCATAAACCTGCAAGCTGAACGGCATCAATCCGGAGGCCTATCTCGCCGACCTGATCGGCCGCGTCAGCGACCACGCAGCCAATCGCATCGACGAGCTTCTTCCCTGGAACTGGCGCGCCCCATCCGACGCCAGACTGGCGGCCTGACCGTGGCTGCGATCACCCGCGTTTACACCCTCCCGCTCGCTGCCGAAATGCTCGGCGAGGACGCCGAACTGCTGTGGGAGGTCTATGTCGACGTGGAGCCGGAAGACGGTTGCCTCTGGGTCTACGGGCCCGACGATCAGCAGATCCCCGCCTTCACTGACTTCGGCCTCGAAAGCCTGACCGACTTCATCCGCGAGCACAAAACCAATCGCGGCCGCGGCGAGAAGGGCGGCGAACAAAAGCCCGGGTCATGACCGGGCGCTTACGGGAGTGCCGAGCGCACACGATCCAAAGCGCACTTCCACGAGCATCCGGTTGTCCGGTCAGGTGGAGACGTTCTGATCAGGCCGTTTATGATCAGCGACACCTCCCAGCCCGCATTACTCAACACCGAACGATTCACCCAAGGCTTCCAAAACGAGACTTAGCCTGATTTGCGACCTTGCGTTAGAACGTAACATGGATTGTCCGATTTCTGACATGCAGTCGGTCTGGTACACTTCCTTGAAAAATATCCTTTACTGATCAAGCTGTCGCAGTTGGCACAGGGTTTGAACAGAGAAGTCCATCCACCGCAGCCGCCCACGAAGCGGCGGCCAGAATAATGCTTCTTCGGCAATCCCGTTTGGCACAACGACACGGGCCGCCACATGGAGTCGGTCTCAATAGCACGTCACAAAAACTGTCCTCAATGTGGCTCTGCGTTGGTCCACCGCGAGTGGCATGAACGCATTGGTGCGCGGGAGGTCCAAGATCTCTGGCGCTGCTGGAATTGCAGGCACGAATTTATGACTATTGTCACTTCTGACGATACGGATCCTCCTATCGCTGAGATCACAAAGCTATTCTTTACCAGCCTGTTAGTCTGATCAATGAACGCCTGAGCCGCTAACACTCGCATCCGAGCGGCATCAGACTTGGCAATCCAAAGCAGGGCGGAGGGTCGCTTAGGGGAGAACAATGCGACCGTAGGCTCAGTATCTGCTTATCCCGGATGGGGAATACGCTGCGCGACCTTCCCATCATAAATGAAGTTGGAATGTTCTTATGAGGCTCGTACGTGCAATCGTCGGCTTGGCCCTGTTGGCAGTTGGATTGTACGTTATTATCGGCGAGCACTTCGCCGGAACATCGGCGGATGCTACACTCAATGCTCGACTCTACATCGTTCGGGCCCCGATCGAAGGAAAAGTGACGCTTGCCGTAAAGAGCATCGGCGCGCGCATTAGTCCCGGCGAGCTGATAGCAGAACTGAACGACCAACGCTTCGATACCGCGAGGCTTCTTGAGCTTGATCGCGATCGCACGAACCAGCAGATCGAGCTCAACCGTCTCGTTGGCCAGCGAGAGGCCTTGTCCGCATCCCGGTCTCGCTTCGATGTTCAATCAACTGATTACCAGCGCGGCAGGGTTCGGCAGATTGAGGCTCGAATTGCCGAAACGAAAGCAGCTCAAGACGCTGCGGCCGCGCGCCTTCGTCAAGCGGACGCAGAATTCAAGCGGGCAAATGAGCTAAGCACGCGTGGTGTACAGACGGTGGCGAATTTGGATCGCGCTCGCGCAACTTACGACGTCGCGCAGCAAGAACGGGAGAGTGCGCAGCAGCGAGTGAATTTTTTAGAGACGGAACTTACGTCCGCTCGCGACGGCGTCTTCATCGGGGAGTCCTATAACGACGCTCCCTCCTCGGCCCAACGTATCCGCGAGCTCGAGCAGCGGCTGGCCGAGCTGAATGTCGACAAGGAGCAGGTGAAGGCACGTATTGTACTGCTCGACGGGCAAATCGATGCCGAGCGTCTTCGTGTCAATAGCTTGAGCTTCGCTACTCTTAATGCCAGCGTCGTTGGACTAGTCTGGGACATACTAATAGACGATGGCCAATACGCGCGGCGCGGCCAGGATCTCATCAAGATCGTCGACTGCAGTACACTGATCGTCACTGCGGGCGTCAGCGAATCTCTCTACGACGGTCTCTCGGTGGGAACGGCCGTGCAATTTCAGTTGTTTCGCGATGACCGTGTTTTCAATGGAACCATAACTCGCCTTGGCGGATCCGGTGCGGCCTCGCTTTACACCAATCTTGCTGTGGGTCCAAGTGCACAACATCTCCAGCGCTTTGATGTCACCGTGACAGTTCCAGACCTTGCAGGAGAGGCAGATCTCGGCTGCGCGATTGGACGTACTGGACGCGTTATCTTCACAGCCGGCCCAATCGCACAATTCCGTCTCTTTATCACGCGGTACGGACTCTGATGCTTCTGCTGTCGCCACTCGTTGCTGCCTTCGCAGGCGCCGCCTTCATAATTGGGCTTCGCCTTACCGTCTTTCCGTTGCTTAATCCGATGAAGTGGTATTGGCGCGCTCTTCTCCTGGGGACGGCTACCGTACTGTCTTGGCGTTATATGGCTTGGCGCTTCACCGAAACACTGGCACCGCTCGACTGGACTGCGGACGCGCTGTTCAGTTGGGGATTCGCCATACTCGAAGCTCTGACGATGCTTTCCTCTACCATCGCGTTTTTCATACTGTCGCGGGTAAAAGAGCGGTCGGCAGAAGCAAACCAGTACTCCGAATGGTGGCTGCCTGGAGAAGCGCCGCGCGTCGATGTTTTCATCACGACTTACAACGAGCCGTCGGAAGTGCTCGAGCGCACGATCATTGGCGCGACCGAAATCCGCTATCCACGGCTTCGGATTTTTCTTCTCGACGACGGCGCCAGGAATTGGGTGAGGCAACTTTGCGAGCGGTACGAAATCGGATATCTCGCACGCTCGGATAAGGAGCACGCTAAAGCGGGGAACATCAACCACGCACTTCGCGTGCGCGCCCGCGATCCAGCCCCCCCGGTCTTTGTCGCTGTACTTGACGCAGATTTCGTTCCCCATGCGGACTTCATCGAGCGGACACTAGCGTTGTTTCACGAGCCAGGCGTCGCGCTCGTGCAAACCCCGCAGCACTTCTTCAATCCTGATCCGATCCAACATAACCTGGGAATAAGCACCGCATATCCGGATGAACAACGTCATTTCTTTGACAACGTCGAGCCAGCGCGGGACGCTTGGGGGATTGCCATCTGCTGTGGGACATCATCCGTAATGCGGGTCCGGGCCGTCGAGCAGATTGGCTGGATTCCAACACAAAGCGTAACCGAGGATTTCCTGCTCACCCTTAAGCTTGCGGAGAACGGCTGGCAAACTGCGTACCTTAACGAGCCATTGACTGAAGGTTTGGCTCCCGAAGGATTGAAAGAGTATATTACTCAGCGTGGACGGTGGTGCCTTGGCCTGATGCAGATTGTCCGCGGCTCATACAGCCCCTTTGGCATGCGAGGCCTTGGGCTGATGCATCGAATCGGTATCCTCGATTCATTGCTCTACTGGCTCAGCACCTTTCCCTTCAGGCTTGCCAGCTTGATTTGCCCCCTGTTGTACTGGTGGTTCGGTATCACCATCGTGAACGCGTCGCTGGTGGAAATTATCAGTTATTATGTACCCTATTACCTAATGGTTCTGGTGTCCCTGAACTGGCTTTCAAAAGGGTTGTTTGTCCCGCTTCTCAACGATACGGCTCAACTGATCGCGGCCTGGCCCATCAGCCGGGCAGCTGCTCTCGGGCTTCTGACCAGCGGATCGCATAAATTCTCGGTGACGGCCAAAGGCGGCGACCGTGCCAAGGTCGTTGTCCAATGGGCGTTGATGCGACCGTTTCTACTCCTGCTCGCACTGACGATCGGCGGCCTGATCGTGCCGTTGAACTCCGATTTCGTCTTCAATACGTCCCCAACAGCGGGCGACGGTACGGCTATCGTGATGTTCTGGACACTTTACAACATACTGGTGCTGTTCGTGGCAGTCGTGGTGTGCATCGAACGACCGCGATACGATCGACCTCAGCGCCAGATCCCAGAACCCATCACGTTGGTGATCCAAGGTGAGAAACACCGCGGATGGCTTCTCAATCTGGGCCGAGGGGGCGCTCGAATCAGCGGTCCATCCGGGCTTTCCGCCGGAGCAGAAGGGAAGCTCGACCTGCCCGGGATTGGCGGAGTGGACGCGCATGTTGCTGCGACTACTCGTGATGGCTATCGAATCAAGTTCTCTCCAACTCCTGAGCAAAGGGCGAAAATTATCAAGAAGCTTCATACCGAATCGGCCATGCCAGGGGCCGATCGAGGGAACATCTTGCAAATGATCCGCGAGTTGGCGCGAGCTCTAACGAGTTGAGGAGCGTGAGATGCCGAAAAGACCGAGCTTACTCTCCTTGGTGTTCTGTGGAGGCGCCTTGCTCATATTGGTGCCTGCCGTGGTGACCGCAACGATCTACACGGCCTTGCTACAGCAACGGGGAGAGCAGCTGCAATTCGACGCGCTAAGGATTCGCGGCGAAATGAGTTCCGCGCTGTTGGCCCGCCGGCTCTATGGAGTTTGGATGGATGTAGCTCGGTCCGCTGAGCTCATTGACCCGGCAGATCTTAAGAGTGCGCGAGAACACATCGACTTCTTGAGCCGCCTTGATCGACGCTACACTTGGCTCGGCGTCGCGGATCTCGAAGGGAGCATTCTCGCGGCTAAAGACGGCATGCTCGAAGGAGTAAGCGTTGCACAGCGACCCTGGTTTAAGCGGGGCCTTGTCTCGCCGGCGGCTATCGATGTGCATGCCGCTCAACTGCTGGCCACCCAGTTGCCTGCATCTCGTGAGCCCTATCGCTTTATCGACCTGGCAGCACCGTTGCGCCACGCCGGCTCCGTTGCCGGGGTCATCGGCGCGCACCTTGACTGGAAATGGGTCGCAGAAGGCATGGACTCGTTACAAGTGCCCGGCATTGACGTGCTGCTGCTTTCGGGCGATCGAACCGTCCTGTTTGGCCCGCCCGATCTCATCAACAAGCCGCTCAACGTCGGCTCCGCGCTTGCGGCTAGTCGCGTGACGACCGCGTCTCTACGCGAGCGCTGGCCTGACGGCAGGGACTACTTCGCAGTAATCGTTCCGACGGTCGGCTTCGCAAACCTTCCAAGCTTCGGTTGGTCTCTTCTGGTTCGGCAGAGTACCGACGAGGCGCTTGCGACCACCCGTAATTTAATCCGATCATTTTGGAGTAGTTTCGGTGTTTGTGCCATTGCCACACTAGCACTACTCTTTTGTGCGGCGCAGTGGCTGAGGACGCCGCTCCGCCGGCTCTCGAATACAGCGGAGGCCCTCTTGCACGATCCATCCGCCCGCCCGCCATATTCGGAGACACGCTTTAACGAAGCGGCGAGGCTCAGTGACGCGCTAGCTCGTATCCAGTCGAAGCTGATGGGGCACTCTGGTCGCAATTGAATCCAAGCACCGGCTGGATATGACTAGCTGAACGATGATCACACCGGGCATGAACTTGCGTGGAAGTGTCCTGTCTGGTCAGCGCCGAAACATCTGAGACAAATTGAGGTTGCCGAGGGAGGATATCTGGTTCGTCGCAGCCACCGGGAGCGAAGATGGCAAGAGAAGTCTCCAGGGCGGCAGAACAAATGCTGAGGGATATTCCGCATCAGATCCGCTGGCAATTCGGCGGGAAGAACGGGTCTGCCGGTTCCGGCGGAGGGCCGGTACGTCCCGGTAGCGCTTCACGCTCGATAAGCAACACCGCCCCCTCTACGTCCTGGATGGTGAGGCACGGCGCGTCTGGTAGCACAGCATGGCCGCGGTATTCGATCACATTCCGAACGATGACGTATTCCTATCTGATTCTCTTGTCGAGCAATGGCAAAGACGACAGGTTCTTCCGGGGCCGTTTACTCAAAACCAAATCTGCTTAACCCGAGAAAGGGACGAAGACCACGCAGGTTCGCGCTCGAGATCACTGTAGTGCGCATCGCGGATCAACCGTTAGCAAACAGCGAGGCCGTCGTATGCATCCGGCCAGCACCCTGGGTAGGCGCACCGGTCTGCCGCGGCGCTCAGGCAGCAGCCGCTTTGGACTGTTGGGTCGCCTTCCAATTCCACGGGAGCAGGTCTGCGACGCTGCTGACGGGGTGATCTGGAAGCCTGGCCAGCACGTCAGCGAGCCAGGCTTGCGGATCAACGTCGTTCATCTTGGCTGTTTATGCCGCCCGCCGAACTATGCCAAACGGATTTGGTATGGCACGCCGTTGTCACGCTGGCACCGTCGATCGCGTGCAGGGCAGCCCCATTCCATTCGGCATAGTCTGATCGTTCAGAGCGTCTCGAGGAAGGCGAGTAGGCGGTCGTTCGGCTGGAAGCGGGTTCGCTTGCCGCGCTCATACGGCTTGAGCTTCGCCAGGGCAGCTTCCTTGAGGGCGAGGTGGGCGTGCAGGTATGTCTGCGTCGTCTCGACCGATTCATGACCGAGCCACAGCGCGATCACGGAGCAGTCGACGCCGGCTTGCAGCATCGCAGCGCTGTGCCTCAGCACGTGCGGTGACACGCTCTTGGCCTTCAAAGACGGGCAACTCTTGGGAGCGACACGAACATGCTTTCCCAGCAGCGACTGGACGCTGTCGGCACTGAGCCGGCCCCCATGCGCACTCCGCTGACCACACTCGCTCGGTGTGCGCTCCAGGCATGGCTCAAGGAACCGTGGAAAGGAGCAACAGCGTTGTTCCCCAACGTGGGACAGCATCCCGGTCAAGGCCAGGAGCTCGGAGAGGCGTAAGCCCGTCTGGGCCGCGACCAGCAGCAAGGTGTGATCACGGCGGCCAAGCCACGTCGTTCGATCGGGCGCTGCGAGAACCGCCTCGATCTCGGGGCGCGTCAGGAAGTGCAGCTGTCGCCTATCCGGTTCGCTCCTTCGGCCCTTTACCGACGCATCGTACGTGTGCGCCAGACCCGAGGTTCCGATCCTTCTTCAGGTTCGTGTCCTTCGAGGAGCCGGCACACAGTGCGCTGATCCAGCGCGTGCTCGCCATACCGAGCAAGCGCCACGATGGCGGTCAGACGCAGGTTACGCGTCTTCGCGCTGGCGCCGCGCTTTACCTCGAGATCGGTTAGGAACGCGCCGATGAACGTTGCGTCCAAATCGGTGAGCGCCAAGGCCGATGGGGGCTTCCGCAGCTGCACCTGTGCGAACAAGAACAGCAGCCGGAACGTGTCCCTGTGGGAGGCGATCGTGTTGGCGCTAACATTGCGCTGGCGCATGAGGCGCTCGGTGAAGAAGCGCTCGATCAACGTGCCGACATTGCAGGCAGGCTTCATGGCGTCACCTCCCACCGCCGATCGAGACGCCGCGCCGCTTCTTCCATCAACTCGGTGGCAGGCCGAGAGATACCAGTAGGTATCACGCACGCAGGCGTGGCCGAGGTAAGTGGAGAGCACTGGAGTTGCTGCTCGACGTCCTTGCCTTTGCGATACCAGTCGAGCAGCGTCTGGATGGCGAAGCGATGACGGAAGTCGTGCACGCGTGGCCCGGTACGATCACCTGGGCGCCGCAGCCCGATCTCTCGGGACAATCGCCAGAAGACGCGATGAACGTACTGGTGCAGCAAGCGGCCTCCCTGTTCGGCAACGAAGAAGGTCGAGCCGCAGCGTGATCCGAGCATCGCGTCGCGCCGGTGAGCGTAGTCGCGCAACGCGGTTCGCGTCGTCGGATGCAATGGCACGAGCCGCGACTTGCCGAACTTGGTCAGCCGGACCGTCAGCACGCCGGCGTCGAGGTCGACGTCATCACGCTCCAGGCCCATCGCCTCGGATAGCCCAGCGAGCGGCGCGGAGAAAGAGCTCCCGGAATGCTACGGGCGCCGCCGACCTTCGCGTTCAGCCCCGTCTCACGGGTGTTTGGCGGCTCCGGATTTGCAGGGCTCGGCAGCTCATAGTTGACGTCAGGGAGCCCAACAAAATGGATGGTTGGATAGTGACAGTCGCTGTCTTCAAGGAAGAAGTCGACGACGACGAAGCTTTCAGGCATATAACTTACGTGGTTGCCGTCGCCGATCCGGCGGAAGCGGTGAGGATGACCTTAGCAGACTGCGGCGCAAAGGCCGCAATGCTCAACTGCCCGATCGAAGAGGAGCAGTTACTAAGACTTGGCGTGAAGCCCGGCGAGCTTGTCATTGTACACGAGGACGCGATCGATCCGATCATCTCTCGCCCTCGTCGTCACTAATGCGGCACGTCTGATCTCATTCAGCCGTGTCCGGTTCATGACGTTGGGGTCCGGAAGCCGCCGCTCGCGCGAGCAGTCAGTCTGCACAAGGTATGAAAGTGCCCCGTCTGCTTCTCTGCGCAATGTGACCGTCTGGCACGTGGGTTGCTGAGCCAGGTATGGCTTGGTTCGCTTATGAATGATCCTCGTGAGGGCCAAGCCTGTTCGCGGCGCGACGGCGTGCGGGCGGTGGCCGTCAGCAGCCGCCCGCACGCTTTTTCGTCGTTTCGGCCCCTAGCCCCGCTGTGCTGTGTCGATTACTCACCGCTTATCTCTGCATTGCATAGTGACCATCTGGCACGCGAGTTGCTGAGAGGCTTACGGTTTGGCTGTTCTATCCTCACGCAACCCCAGACAGTCAAGCTTGGCGTAGCAAACTTCGTGCGGGTGGTTCCTCCAGACGCCCGCACGTCTTTTTCGTAGCCGTGGAGATCATGGCATGACACGTGAAGAGGCTTTGAAGAACGCTATAGCAGCGCTCAGGGGATGGTCGGAGGGAAAGATCGAAACCGGCGCTGTACTCGCCGCGATTGCGGAGCTTATGGCGACTGGGCCGCCGCCTCGAAAACAGAAGCTCTTTTCATAGGCTAGAACTGAGATGGCAGCAGGATGGATGATTTCGGTCGGCGTAGTCAAAGACGGCAAGGTTCGATATGTGACCCATGCCGTCGCAATGGCTAATCAGGCGGAAGCTGTGAAAGCTTCATTGGCGGCCAGCGGCGGTGAAGCAACGATCGTGAATTCCGAACTCCGCGAAGCGCATTTGAAGGGCCTTGGCCTAAAGACTGGCGAGCTTGTGGCCATACACGATGATCGAAATGATCCGCTGATGTCGCGCACTTGGCGCCCTGTCCGACCGCGCGACACAAATTAGCGGGCAACCGCCAGGATCAGCCTCTTTGCTGGCAGCATTTAGTCAATGCTCTTGAGCAGGTCCAGCAGCTTAGCCCACGCCGTAGTCATAACGAATGCGATCTTATCCTTGGGAAGAACAAGACGGGATGAAATCTCGTCAAGCGTGATTTTCTCGGCTGCATTCAGGGCAAAGAATTCATCTCGGGCTTCCTCTGGGAATAGCACTGCCATCGCTTGATACTCAGCCCACTGGTCCATATGGCAGGGAAGATCAGCGTGCGCGCAAGGCGCGAGATCACATCAGCGCTGGCCGAGCGTTATCGGTCGAGCGGGCGGCTCGAGAGGGGACGGATCCTGGACGAGCTGTGCGCCGTTACGGGGTGGCATCCCAAGCATACGGTACGTGCGCTTCGGCCACGCGAGACAGTTGGGCCGGGCAAGGTCGAGACACCGCAAGAGCGCAGGTATAGATATGGCGCGAACGGTCAAGGACGCGATGACGGCGCTGTGGGAGGCGTCGGATCGGGTGTGCGGCAGGGCACAAGGCGCTAGGTGAGTTTCTGTGACCCACTACGCCACCAAGCTTTTTCACTGCCATGTCCCAGCACTGTCGCTGAAACCTGCCAACCTACAGCTCCCACGCTGCAACGGGAGTACGCATCTCTTCCAGATAACGTGTGGCGCTGGTAGATTCTCGCGACGCCGGGGCGAAACTGCCCAAGAGGTGATTGAGCAGTTTCTCGGTGAACCTCTTCCACACGAGCCGAGAATTGCGCTCGGCTCACAACCTCAAGAGGAGGCGATCGAGAGTGATGAACAAGAAGCGGATCAGCGTAGAGGCGCGGCCGGCGATCCTTTCGCGCGTTCGTCGCCTATGGCGAAGCCGCAGCAAAGGCCTTGCCGTACGCGGTACAGGTCGCGGATCGTTGGCATCTAATGGAGAACGCCGGCCGAGCCTTCCTTGATGCCGTCCGAAAATCGATGCGTCAGATGCGCGCCGTCATCGGCGCGACCACGATCGATCCCAAGCTGCTCACAGCCGCCGAGCGCCTCCAGTATGAGGGCTATCTGCGCCGCGAGGAGACTAATGCAGCCATCCTGACTCTGTCGAAGAATGGCATACCTATCGAGTAGCTGGTACGCCAGACCGGCCATAGCAGGAAGCTCGTACGGCAGGTAGTCCGCGGCGACCGCAACGATGTCTTTCGGACCCGGCAAAGTTCGTTGGACTTGAATTTGCCATGGCTCGATGATCAGTGTGCGACCGGCTGTCGAAACGGGACTGAACTTTGGCGCCCCCTAGTCGACGCTGCACCAAACTTGCGTAAGAGCCAATATTGCAAGCCGGATGACACTTTATGGAGCCCTGCCTCTAAAGAGGGCTACACGAGGACCCGTTGTCGTCGTAAGAACGGCAAGGGTGGTCTGGCAAACCTTAAATCTGACCAAGAGAACCGTCTTTCTGTGGAAAGTGTTCCTCTTCCATGAGCCAAATAAAAATCGATGCCATACTCGCCCGGAACGAGAGGCCTGCTCAATTTACAGTTTGTGGTCAGCGCATGGCAGCGAAACCCAAATGTCGTTGGCGGTAGTTTCAGGCCGACGGAAACCGTCTCCTTCTTGGCCGCCGCGTGGACAAAGGATGCGTACCTTTGCGAACGGCTGACCACGCCGAGCCCACCTGCACGTTGCCTGCCGGCAGGTTATCGCATCGAACGTCAGAGGCTTCGATGCTGCTGCTCAAGTCCTTGTCGTCGCCTTGCCGGACCAATCGCCTTGGTGGTCCCAGCGACTGTTAAGCGCTTTCTTCCAATGCCTGGTTGAAAACCGCATGGAGTGTCGCGCAGGCAATGGCGCCTGCGCGGCCCATGCACCCACAAAGTGGAATCGGGTTCCAACTCTTCGAGGGTCCATTCCGGCATCGCCTGGTCGTTCGAGCGCCGCGCCCGAGCGCAGGCGCGACATCGGCAGGTCGGGCGGTGGGCCACATCGCGTGCTATCGTTAGCGAGGCATCGCGCGCAGCACCGGCCTGAGCGTCGACACCACGAGGTCGATTAACACCGGCAAAGACTTGCGAAAGTAGAAGTGGCCGCCGGGAAGCAGCACGGGCACGGATGCGTGCACGTGGCTTGCCCATCGCTCGAGAAGGTCCGGGCGCACGACGGGATCGTCCTCGCCGCCCAGCAGCGTCGTCGGGCAGGCAAGGCGCACGGGAGCTTCGGGACGATAGGTCTCCAAGATCTCGACGTCCGCCCGCATCGGCTTGATCAACGCGCTCATCATCTCCGGGTCATTGGTCACCGCCTCGGGTAGTCCGCCGTAGTGACCGATCCGGGCGATGAAGTCGGGGTCGGTCAGCCGCCTCGCACTCCCTCGGCGCGCCCGACCGATTCCGTTCACTCGCGTTCCCACAGATTGCAGACCCCGCGGATTGCCACTGGACCCAACGTCACATTCCAAAGTCGATCGCGACGATGCGACGGCGGCTCGCCCGAACGCTGTTGAGTTCGTCCAATCCACAGACCACCCTTGTGACGCAGTAAGACTAAATGTGGCGTTGAGTATAGTACCGTCGCGCACGTCTTATTTGTGTCCGACGTAATCTTTCACGAATTTGGCCCCTGTCCGCCGCTGTCAGAATGAACTCGGTCGGCCAGCCGCGCGCAGCATCTCGTTCTGGGCGGTGGCGTAAAGTGTTCGCCAGGAATCCCTCAACTCGGGGGTGAAAAAAGCGCCGAATTTGCGCTCAAAGCTCCACATCAGCGCCTCGCCCATTGCGACAAAGTGCGATGGTTGAACGCCAAGTCTGGCGTGCTTGTGACCGGAAAGCGTGATCAGCGATTGGAACATCGGTCTTTCGTCGAGCGAAGCGACCAGAGCGGTGATCATATCCAGCATCTTCATTCGCTGCTTCTCAGCATCGCCGCCGAACAAGTTCCTTGCATCAGGAGCTAGTTCGACGAACCTGTTGTAGCACAGGTCAGCGAGGTCGCGACGAATCGGCCACATCGCGTCAAATGATGTCCTTATAAGGTCGACCTGCTCGGGCGTCATTGGTCAGACGAGCAGGCTCGTAAAGAATGGTTTTGTGATCTCATCGACTGAAGGCACCCTCTCGTCAGAAGTGATGATGGAGACAAACTGGTGTTTGCAGATCCAGCAATGCCAATGATTCTGAACTTCATTCGCATTCACGCGTTCATGCCACTCGAGGGTGACTAATCCAGAACCACAGCGAACGCATTCTATGCGATGTCGTATCGAAATTGGGAGCATGCGTAACCTCTATTCTTATGCACAAGCGACGCATACGTAAGATGGGCGAGAATTTGTAAGCCGTTACTTGTGCTTCCTGGAGCGGTTGTGCTGGATCAGATGTCTGTGCGAGAGCTCGGTAAACCGATTCCGTTTGCTCAAGCATGCTGTGACCGACAGCATGTTGGAAGCCGCTCAAAGAGGGAGCGTGGAGCGGGGTCACAGTGTCTTGAGGTATTCAAGCAACGCCCTTTTTTCTGGGTCGCTTAAACTGGTCCCATACTCGTGCCCGCATCGGCTATTCCCGGAGTTGATATTACTGCAATCCGTGAGGGATAGAGTTTCGCTCAGGGGCTCCTGGGTGGCAGCAAGACCAACGTTTTCAATGTCGTATTTCCGTCCAACGCTAAATTGCGATAAGCGCTGCCCTGATGGCTTGAGCAATTCCGCCAGCGTAGGGACCGAGCCGTTATGAAGATATGGTGCGGCGGCCCAAATGCCCTGCAGAACTCGAGCCTCGTAGGAGCCCCATGGAGGGAGCCGGCTGCGAAACGCTCGTTCTGCTCCCTGCCGCTTAGTTTTGATTGCTTCCGAGGTGCTGGCAGTATCAAAAGCCGTTAGCAAATCCTGCAGCGTTGGTGGTAGTCGCACCAGACCCAGAGACTCCGGTGTGTCCGACGATCCTGGCTCTGGCGCCGCTGCCACCCGGGCATTGGTTGAAGGGGCGCCGCCGGCCAACAGGTGTTCCGCTATCGAACCGATGACCGAGGTCGCAAGAATGTTAAAAATCTCATCGTTCTCCTTGAGCGGGGCGGTCGCGAAGGGAATGAACGCTCCTTTCAGCACGCCCGTTTTCGCCTTCCAGGTGAGGACATCGTATTCTCGTGTATCGGTACCAACGTTCTGGACCGGAGTTCTCCACGTTTTGATGAATGGAACGCGTTGCTCTCCGTCTTCAATCCCGTGACACCCGCTACATCCCCCTTCAGCGGAATCCCTTTCGAAAATTACTTTGCCCCGGGTGGCCAAAGCGGCGTCAATCTTCCAGGGCCATTTCGGAGGGCCGATCCGCTTCACCAAGTTTTCAAGCTCGCTCAAGCCGTCGAAATTGGTTGAATTATTGTCGAGGAAATTGATAATCGCGCCCTGACGCTTCGGCTCGAACGTAGCGAATACCCCCAGAACCTCGCCAACGTTCCGAGCCAGCCCCAAGATGTCATTTCCATTTTTTGCGAATCCAGGCCATTGCGTCTTGTCTTGCCGCGGCGAATTCCAAAGGAATGGGTATCTCACGGGAGCGTCCGCGGTTTTCATATTTTCCGGGATCATGAAGTCGGGTGGCGGACCGATGTCCAGGCCGGATATGCGGTTGAAGATCATTCCTACAGCATCGAGACGGCCAACTCCCCAGCCGCTCTTGGGCAGCGCGCGTACCATGAGCGTGTGAAACCGCAAGTACCACCCATCTACCTGTCGACGAAGGTCCGCAACATCGGCCGCATCCGGCGTTGTGGACCGCAGGACAGCTGCAGCAAAGGGAGCGAACGAGCTGTCGCCGGCAATCACATCACCGACTGCCTTGTCCAGATCGCCAAGCAGTGCGTAGAAGTCTACAAGCCCTGGACCGCCATCCACCCGATACACCTTGCCGTCAACTTCGATCTGGCGCGTGTGACATGCCGAGCAGGTCATTCCAACGACCTGGAAGTCTTGAGGGCCAGAAGCGTGAAAACCGACGGGAAGGTTGGCCGTGTTTGCAGGATTCGGTAGATAACCGTACCGTGACAAACCATCCGCGAGGAATGGCTGTCCATTCTTTTGCTTCAGGGCCTGCATCCAAGACAACGGAATCAAACGCGAGCCCTGATCGCGCGAGTAGAAGTCC
Organism: Bradyrhizobium sp. BRP56; assembly: GCF_020194035.1. Taxonomy (NCBI): domain Bacteria; kingdom Pseudomonadati; phylum Pseudomonadota; class Alphaproteobacteria; order Hyphomicrobiales; family Nitrobacteraceae; genus Bradyrhizobium; species Bradyrhizobium sp. BRP56. The sequence continues at coordinate 5,034 of NZ_JADYVV010000013.1, read as the reverse complement.
GCTCTTGCTGCCGCGGTCCAATCCATACCTTGGTCAACATATATGGGATTGGCGTCGGTACCTTGAGCACTTGATCTTGTCGTGACCACAAACGTCAAGGCAATTATAAAGAGAGTACGGAGCATCGTGTGGCCTACCGCTTCCATCGTCAAAATTGCAAGAAGAGGCGTGCGCCGAAATTCCGCGCCATTTCCGGCAAACTTCGGCTCGCCTTTCGGCTTGCAGGTCGCTTGATCATCGATCATTAGAGGCCGCTGTCTAACTAAGTGCAACCTACCAAGTCTTGGGAGAAGGCACCGGCTAGCGGTGTAGCGGTAAGCCCACTAGTCCAAGAACCGCATGCCGTGGCGAATCAGACGGATGCCAATTTGTCTGTAGAGACTGGCGGTCCCTTTGGAGGTCTGGGTAGGTATTGGCGATCACTTTGCCGGGCGACGTGCGTCTCCCGCCGAATGGCGGAGTCACATCGTCGCTTGTGGAGGCGGACACTGTGTCGTGCCGGCAGTGGCTGGCAGCGCAACCATTCAACAGCAAGTTATCTCGGCGGTCCTCTGTGAAGTGCCGAAGCACAAGGGTGAGTGAGCCGGCGGCGGGCCGGGTTCACCCAACTTTCCGAAGGGGCAACCCGCCAGGGGGGCAGCAGCCACCGGCTCGCATGAGGCGCGAGCCGGTGGCTGGTGGACTACGCGCCGCCTACGGCAGCTGCCTTGGGATGCTGCGGAGAGTTTTGACGAAGACCGAGGGAGTTGCCGTCGGGATCCTTGAAGAAGGCAAGCCGAACGCCGTCTCCCACATCATCTATTTTACTGACCTCCACGCCCTGCTTCTGCAACCGGTTACTTGCCTGCTCGATGTCATCGACGACAAGCGTTGCCACGGCACCGCCTGTTCCGACTCCGGTAGGGTGCACATTCAGTCCGATGGCAACACGTGGAAGCACACGGAATTGCCGCCATATCGACGTGTGGTACTTTTCGTCTGGAATTAAGCCGAGCTTCTTTCCATAGAACGCCACGCTGGCATCCAAGTCTGATACATCTACCTTAGATATAATAGCATATTCGCCAATAACATCTTTCAGTGCCATTATTTGCTCCCTGTGCTGTGGCAGCTCGCAGATTGCAAGCATTTGTACTACACGCAAAGCATGCTGTCGCCTCCTCGTCCTGGTAGGGGGGCCGAGGGTGCCGTCAAGTTCAACGAATTGGAGCGGCGCAGGGGGTATACGAGCGACGTGCGGACTGCCAAGGATCACGCCATCGCTTCCCGCCGGAAGTGATCAGCTATGCCGTTTGGTAGTATTTCCGGTTTCCCTTAAGCTTGCGCATGGTCGAGGAAATGCTGGCGGCGCATGGCATTGGCGTGACCTTATGAAGCCGTGCGCCAGTGGAGACGGAAATTCGGCAAACCGTTCTCCGATCGGATCGGCCAGCGCGCTCCCGCTCGCGGTGACAAATGGTATCTGGACGAAGTCGTTATCTCGATCGCCCCCCAGAGTAGGTAGGAGCCCGATCCAATGTTGATGCTGTACCGTCAAACGTCGTTAGCCTTTCGGGCTGGACTCGGTGGAGCATCAGGATCTGACGATGTCTAAAAAGACTGCCAACTTGCGCGCCAAAGTTAAGAAACGCATTGCCCAGATCGAAAGTATGACACTAGTCCAGATTCAACGGGTCATGATGGATTGTGTGGCCGAGCGGTCTGCTGGCAGGATGACGACGTGTGAGGGCAATGCGTTGCGCCGAGCACTGAACAAACGGGTCAGCATTCTCAGACGAGACCTTGTCGCGTAAGAGTTCGCGAGCTTGCAGGCAAAGCGCCGCGCCGAACTGCGGGAAGCCGGGCGAGCTGCGAGAGAAATCGCGAGAAAGCCAAAGCGCGGTGGAACCGGTTCGCCAAGCTCGCATGCCTAAAGAAAGAACTCGCGCCACGGAATTAGGGTACATCAGCGGTACGCGCTCGCGTCAAGGGACAAGAGAAGAAGTCGCATGTTCAAACAACCACGCTTCCGTTCTTATTCAACCGCGGCTCGCATCGGTATTGGCATTGCGGTCTTAAGCGCCGTCCTGCTGGTCTGGATAATAATGACGCACGTCGTGCGGTAAGGCTGGCCAGTTGGTGCATCCGCGCTGGCATAACCAACGATGCAGATACAGACAGCGAGCAGAGGAAACCCGAGTGAATGCAACCCGCCCGCACTGACCACGTTATTCAAATTTTCAAACCGAGGCGGGGCTCTCAAGGTTTCCAAGCAATCGGATAATGAGTCCGTTCTGCTAACGGTCAAAGCCTTGGCTCTACGAAATAAGGAGTGAGCCATGACTCGCCATATCACCTGCATTACCAAGCTGCCTAACCATCAAGACCGCCATCGGCGTATTCAAGCAGTCGGTGGTTCAGCATGGCGAGATTCGGAACAAACAGCCATTGCAAACGTCAAACGCGACAAAAGCGCTTATGATGTCACTGAGCAGGGTAAGACAGTCAAGGTGATTGTCAAAAAACACGATGGTCGCGAGTACCTAAAGACCGAGAATGATCATTTTCTTCCCGACAATCTTCTGAGCCTTCCGGATTGCTCGTGACCGGCTTGTCCGTCGTCAGATGATTTGAGACTGATCAGGCTTTTCGAGATGGGAGGCTCTGGCTCATCAGGGTTAGAGTTTAAGCAGGCAGCAGTTGATGCTGCAAGCGGCCGTTTGCGATGGTGTCGCGCTTGATGCGTTCTCGCTCGGCGAGGATCGCCTCCGCTTGAGGCGCGCGCCAGCCGCCCGTTCGTCCAGCCGGTCGCGGCGGAGCGCCGGGACTGGGTCCGGGGTCGGCCGGTCGCCGGAGGAGTTGGGGCTGTGAGGCGGCCGAGACAGACGCTGAAGCCGCGGCAGGCCGCGGTCCTGGCCGCCGACCGCGAGGTGACGGCGCTCGAGATCGGCCGCGACTCCGGCCTTTACCCCAACGGCAATTCGCGGACATGGGCCGAGCTCGGCTCGTCACTCATCCGGTGCCCTGATCGCCGGCTCCGTGGCGTAGTGCGGCCGCAAGCCCCTTCGCTTCGAAATCACGGAACGCGGTCGGATCGCGATTGCGCTCTTCAAGGCCATTGCCAACAGAGAGGTTCGACATGCAGGGGCCTTCGGGCAGAAGGTTGAAAAAGAACGGCGGAAGGACCTGCTGATACGGCTTAAACGAGGTGAGCAGGTTTCCGAACGAGCCCGAGGCGCTACCCGAACGTCTCGAAGACCTTGACTTCGCGAACTTCCTGCTCCAGCCGATGGATGGTCCCGATGTCGTCGCCAATACACGCGATGCCATCGAATATTGTCGGTCTCATCCCAATGGCGTCTCAGCGTCCAAACTCACAAACACCTCGGAATCAAATGAGAATATCTCAAGCATTCAAGTTTGAAGCCGCGCACCGGCTGCCGAACGTGCCCGAGACGCATCGCTGCCACAGGATGCACGGTCACTCCTACCGGATCGAACTCGTCTTGAGCGGTCGGGTCGATCCGCGGACGGGCTTCGTGATAGACTTCTTCGAGCTCGAGGAGGTTTTAGGGCCTTTGTTGCGACAACTCGATCACCATTGCCTCAACGATATCCACGGGCTCGAGAATCCGACCGCGGAGAACATCGCGATCTGGATCTGGGACAAGATAAGACCCCGATTGCAGCAACTCTCCGCGGTCAGGGTCTTCGAGACCGCCGAATGCTGGGCCGAATATGATGGAGACGAACCGTGAGGCTCGGAGCCATTTTGGGACACTGGGGATAACAAGATCTGCACTCGTGCTTTTCTCTGGAGGCCATGATTCTACGACCTGCCTTGCCTGGGCGTTGACGCGCTACGACAGCCGCGCGGTTCGTCACGGCGTGCTCGATGATGGGCTGGGGACTCGAGAAGGCGGGCGTCTCAGGCGACCGCAGCGCGCGCTTCCGCCGAACGACACCATCCTGCAGCTGCCGGCCAGCATCTGATTACTATGTGGCGGAGAATCTCTGGGTGGCCGGCCCTGGCTGGTGTTAGGGCGCCTCTGCCACATAATCTCGTCCGACACACAAGAACGGATCCGAACCGGCATCGCGCACAAGCACAACAAGACCATCGATACCCTTGCGGAAAGCCTTGGTTCGAGAAACAGCTGTCGATGGTCTCCTGCGGTTCGACGCTCGCCGAGGACATCCGCTACGCGCTCAATCACTGGCAGGGGCTGACCCGCTTCCTCGAAAATGGGCGCCTCGAGCTCGACACGAAACCGGTCGAGAACGCCATCCGGCCAGTCTGCCTGACCAAAAAAATGCGCTCTTCGCCGGGCATGAGGTTGGAGCTGAAATTTGCGCCTTGCCTGCGTCGCTCGTCACCACCTGCAAGCTCAACGACGTCAACCCGGCTGCTTAAATTGCCGAAACACTCGAGCCCATTATCGATGGCCATCCCCATAGCTGCGGATTCCGACGAAGTCGCCCCGGGTGTACCGATGTGAAGTCGCTCGGGGATTCCGAGACGATGTCGCCCACCTTTCCGATTTGATCTCGCCCGGTGACGAGGCGTTCTGGCGATAGCTTCTCTGGCATTTGGCGAGCCGCGTGGTCAACCTGGAATCGCGGCTTGAACTTCTTCTGCTTCTGTTGCGGTTGCTGTGGGCATGTGGGCAACGCCTGTCGTTGTTCAAGCGAAGCGGCATGTCCACAGCGTTACGGGCTCAGGTCTTTCGGGCGGATTGCCGAGTTCGGCGCAGGCTCTCGCCGGTGAGGTCGAGCCGATGGGCATTGTGGACGAGGCGATCGAGCACGGCGTCGGCATAGGTGGGATCTCCAATGAGCACATGCCGCTGGTCCACGGGGAGCTGGCTGGTGACGATGGTGGAACGGTGACCGTAGCGATCTTCGAGTGTCATTCGGCCTGCAATATTGGCTGTGACGCAAGTTTGGTGCAGCGCCGACTATTCTGCGCCGATCAATCTGGCTTGAAGCAGGTTGCCGCGACCGTACATTTGACGTCGAACGAGCTTGAGGCGCGTGATCTGACCTTCGGTCTGG
>NZ_JADYVV010000129.1:0-8172 GCF_020194035.1 Bradyrhizobium sp. BRP56 | reverse complement strand
GGAGCTGGTTCCAGAGCGGCGGGTTCGGCCGGGGCCGGGGCGGGCTCGGCCTCGATGGCCGCCGGCAGCGGGGCGTTATCCTGCGCCATCGGCGCGGCCGGCTCCAAGGGGTTGACCTCGACTGGCTTGATCTCGGCCGGCTTCACCTCGGCCGGCTCAACCGGCCTGGCCACTTCAAGCTCGCTGGCGGCTTCCTTTGGCGGCTCGACCCGGCGCGGCGCCAGCATCGCCTCCTCGAAGGGCGAAGGCTCGATCGCATGGCCCTTGTCGGACGGCAGCGCCGCCACCGGGGTCTGCCACTGGAAGGCGTCGAGCCGGCCGGTGACCGGCGAGACCGGACGCCAGCGGTCCGACACATAACCGTCGGCGGTCCAGACCGGATCGTGCAGCGCGCGCACGGCGCGCAGGGTCCAGGCCCGCGCCCGGCCGCTGTCGCCATGCTCGGTGCGCTCGATCTCGGCCATCAACAGCGCGACGCGTTGCGTCGGCGCCGCGATGAACGGCTCCAGCGCCGCGCGCGCCTTGGCGAACTCGGCGGCGTCGATCGCGGCGCGCGCGATCGCCAGCGCGCCCTCGATATGTCCAGGCGTTTTCGCCGCCAGCGTCTCGACCCGCACCAGGCGCTGGCGCGCGGAATCGCCGAGCCGCACATGCGAATAGGCGTCGGCGAGATCGGGATGCGGCTGCGCCAGCCACGCGGTCTCGACGATGCGCATCGCGCGACGCACCTGATGCGCCTCGCTCTCGAACTTCGCCGCGAGCACGGCGGCCGGGATCAGCGTCGGCGCCAGCTTGACCGCCTCCATCGCACTCGCGCGCGACAGGTCGCGATCGATGGTCTCGAACTCCAGCGCCCGCGCCGTCAGCAGCACGCCGCGCTGCCGCCGATAGGTCGCCTTGTCGATCAGTCCGGCGCTCTGGTTGTTGTCGATGATCGACAGCGCACCGGCCCAATCGCCCTTGGCGCAGCAGAAGCCGAGCACCGCATGCGAAGCCCATGACGACGACGGCGACATCTTCAGCGCTTCCTCGGCGATCATCACGGCCGCAACCGGATCGTCGGCGCGCTGCGCCTCGATGAACAGACCGCGCAATCCAAGCAGCCGCGTGTCCTTGCGCTCGGCCATGGCACGGAAGGCGCGCTGCGCGCCGTCGCGATCACCGTCGAGCTGCGCCGATTGCGCGTGCAGCAACAGCGCGAGCGGATCGCCTCCGGCGTGGCGCCGCGCCACCTCGGCATGCGCGCGCGCCGCCGAGGAGTCACCATGCCCGATCGCAAGCAGGCCTTGCGTGATGGCGTGGCGGCCGCGGGCGTGACGGCGCTCGCGACGGCCACGGCGGATGTGCCCGGGAATCTTCCAGAGCCCGCGCAGGATCACGCCGGCGACCATCGCGACGACGACGACGAGGCCGAGCAGATACATCGGCTGCTTGGACGTGAAGCGCAAGCCGCCCCAATTCAGCACGAGATCGCCCGGCTGATCGGCCAACCAGGCCGCACCCGCTGCAGCGAGCGCGATCAGCAGCAGGAACAGAATGATCCGGATCATCAAAGACCTATTGCAAAGACTTACTGGTTGACCGTGGCGAGCGCCGCCATGGCGTTGTCGGCAAATTTACGCGACGCGTCGAGCGCGGCGCGGCGCGCGTCCACCTTGGCGAGCCAGGCTTGCGCCGCCGTGCGATCCGCCGGCGGCAGCGACTTCAGTTCACGCTCGGTCAATGCAAGGTCATTATGCAGGGCGGCCGATGTCACGCGCGCGACGATGCTGCCGCGATCGGTCCCCGTGCCGTCGGTCCGCTCGATCTGGATCAGCGTGGAGGCACCGGCCTTCAGACGATCGACCAGCCCGGCGCTGGCCGCCGCAGCTTCAGGCGGAGGCGGCGCAAGTTTCGGCACGATCTCGATCAACTCGCGGCACAGCGCGTTCGGGCTCGGCACGCCTGAGGTCGCAAACGTCGCGAGCGGCTTCAGCACCTCGGCATCATCCGACAGCGCCTTCGCGGCCTCGAGCGCGGAGGCATAGGGATCGCCGTGACGCACCGCGACGTCGAGCAGCGATGCCGCGACGACGCGGCGCAGCGGCACATCGTCGGCCTTCGCCTCGGCCTTGGTGTCGGCGATCTTGCCGTCCTGCCTCGCGATCGCAGCACCCTGCGCTTTCACTGCGTTCTCGACCTTGTCGATACGCGCCGTGATCGCGGAGACATCAGGCGCAGCCGCACCATCGCGCGGCGCGGGTTTCGCGTCATTGACCGCCGCCGCAAGCTTGTCGGATTGCGCCCGCGTCGCGGCGAGTTCGGTGCGCAGTGCGGCGATCGATTTGTCGAGCGCCTCCAGCCGCGCCGTCGCCGCGGGATCGGCGGCCGCCGCGACCGGCCTGCCGGCCTTCGATTCCAGCGCACTCAGGCGCGTGCCGAGCTGGTCGATGGCGGCACTGGGTTGCGGCGCCGGGACCGGCTGCACGACCGGCCAGCCGAGCAGCCAGCCGACCCCGATCACCAGCGCCGCCGCGACGGCGCCGGATATCGGAGCCACCACCCAGGGCGACACCGGCCGCGCCGGTTCGGCGTCCGGCGCCGCGGAGGCGGTCTCGGGCTGCGGCTCCGCTTGCGGTGCGGCATCGCCTTGGGGCTCGGCCTCAGGCGTCGCCGCGTCCGCGGACGCCTTGCCGGCATCCTGGTCAGCCTCCTTGGCGGCTTCCTCGGTCCCCTCCGCCTTCGACGGTTCGCTGGAGATTTCGGTCGCCTGAAGATCGATGGTCGGCGGCGCGCGCTTGGGCCGGGAATCCGGCGAAGATCCTGGGTCGTCTGGCCTTTCTTCAGCCATCGCGGGGGGTCCTCAAAACTACTGGCCGCATACTGTAGAGCATGATGCGATCCGATTGAATTGGATCATGCTCTTGTCCTTTTGTTTGGTCGCGTTTTCTTGACGCGAACCGGTCCCCACTTCGCTTGAAAACGCTCCGCCAGAATCGGCCCAGGTTCTTAGAGCACGATCCGAATAACCGAGCATTGCCTAACATCATGGTCAGACGAAAGAATTATTCCGGTCTCGGACGCAGGGTGCGGCTGAGCGCCTCCAGCAGGGCGTTTTCGTCCGGCCGCGCCGCCACCACCACCTTGGTCGCGCCGGCGTCATGGAGCACCGCGGCGACGGCCGCCGAGATGCAGCATTGCGGCAAGGCGAGCGCCGAAATCTCGATCCCGTCGGCGCGTATAGTGTCCAGAAAGGCTTGCGCGCTGCGGCGGGAATAATGCAGCACCGCGGTGATCCGGTTCGCCATGAAGGCGTCGCTGACTTCCCTCGGGAAGCCGGCCACCGGCGCCATCCGGTAGGTGGTGTGGGTGACGACGCTGAGCCCGCGCTCGCCGAGCTCGCCCGCGAGATCGCGCGACAGGTCGGCGCCGGCGAGATAGAGCAGCGCCGCAGACGCCGGCAGTTCGCCGGCCTCGACCCGTGCGATCACAAGATTGCGCAGCGAGACTGCATCGCCCTTCGCCACGATCACCTTGTCGAAGCCCGCGGCGCGCGCCGCATCGGCGGTGTGTGCCCCGACCGCAAACAGCGGCAGCTGCAACAGCGGGCTGGTCGCGAGATCGACCGCGCGCAGCGCGTTGGCGCTGGTCAGGATGACAGCATCATAATCCGCATCGTCGTCGCCGCGGAACGGCACCGGCTCGAAGCGCAGCACCGGCGCCGACAGGGCGTCAAAGCCGCGTTGGCGCAGCGTCGCGAGCGTCGCGTCATTGTCCGGATGCGGTCGTGTGACAAGGATTGTCAGGGTTTCAGGCCTCCAGCCGTATAAATTGGACGTTGGCGACCGATTGCACTTTAAGACCTCGCAATGCTACCCCGGAGCGGACATTTTGATGAGCATCATCTTGCCGGAAACCGGTTCCGGCCGCCCGGATCATGCTCGTAGCACAAGGACCGAAATTGGGACACGAACCGCCGATGCTGGTGCTGGGGATCGAGACCACCTGCGATGAAACCGCGGCCGCCGTGGTCGAGCGCCAGGCTGACGGGCAGGCGAAAATCCTCTCCAACGTGGTGCGCTCGCAGACCGACGAGCACGCCCGCTTCGGCGGCGTGGTGCCGGAGATCGCGGCGCGCGCCCATGTCGACCTGCTCGACGGCATCGTCGCCACTGCGATGAAGGAGGCCGGCGTCGGCTACGGACAATTGTCGGCGGTCGCGGCAGCCGCGGGCCCCGGCCTGATCGGCGGCGTGATCGTCGGTCTCACCACCGCAAAGGCGATCGCGATGGTGCACGATACGCCGCTGATCGCGGTGAACCATCTCGAGGCGCACGCGCTGACGCCGCGGCTGACCTGCGCGCTGGCGTTTCCCTATTGCCTGTTCCTGGCCTCGGGCGGACACACCCAGATCGTCGCCGTGGTCGGCGTCGGTGAATATGTGCGGCTTGGCACCACGGTCGACGACGCGATGGGCGAGGCGTTCGACAAGGTGGCGAAGATGCTGTCGCTGCCCTATCCCGGCGGACCGGAGGTCGAGCGCGCGGCCGCCGGCGGCGACCCGACGCGGTTTGCCTTTCCACGCCCGATGCTCGGCCGCGCGGACGCGAATTTCTCGCTCTCGGGACTGAAGACCGCGGTGCGCAATGAAGCCAGCCGGCTGGAGCCGCTCGAGCCGCAGGACGTCAGCGATCTCTGCGCGAGTTTCCAGGCCGCGGTGCTGGAATCGACCGCGGACCGCCTGAGCGTCGGCCTGAAGCTGTTTGAGGAGCGGTTCGGCACGCCGCGCGCGCTGGTCGCGGCCGGGGGCGTCGCCGCCAACCATGCGATCCGCAGCGCGCTGCAGGAGGTTGCGGCGAAGGCGCAGACCACGCTGATCATCCCGCCGCCGGCGCTCTGCACCGACAATGGCGCGATGATCGCCTGGGCCGGTGCCGAGCGGATGGCGCTTGGCCTCACCGACACGATGGAGGCGCCGCCGCGCGCGCGCTGGCTGCTCGATGCCAACGCCAAGGCGCCGGCCGGCTACGCCAACAGCCGCGCCGGATATTGAACAATGTACGACGGAGCGCGCATCAGGCACCGTCGCACCTCGCCCCGCTTGCGGGGAGAGGTCGGATTGCGCAGCAATCCGGGTGAGGGGGTACAGGTCTCAACACTCGGCTCGCTCGCGGATAAAGCCCCTCACCCCAACCCTCTCCCCGCAAGAGCGGGGAGAGGGAGCGAAGACAGGCCCGCCTGATGCCGGCGCATATGTCAGTGAGCGTGATCGGAGCCGGCGCCTGGGGCACGGCATTGGCCGATGTCGCGGCGCGCGCCGGGCGCAAGGTGACGCTGTATGCGCGCAACACCGAGCATGCCGCGCAGATCCAGGCGACGCGGGTCAATCCAAGGCTGGCTGGTGTCCAGCTTCATCCCGGCATCGCCGTGACGTCGGACATCGCCGCCGCGGCACAGGCCGACATCATCCTCGCCGTGACCCCGGCGCAGCATCTGCGCGCGGCGGTCGGGCATCTTGCGCCGCATCTCAAACCCGACACGCCTGTCATCGCCTGCGCCAAGGGCATCGAGCACGGCACGCATAAATTCATGACCGAGGTGATCGCAGAAGCCGCGCCGCGCGCCGTGCCCGCGATCCTGTCGGGGCCGAGCTTTGCCGACGACGTCGCGCGCGGATTGCCGACCGCGGTCACGCTGGCCACCAGGGACGAAGCGCTCGCACGCGCGCTGGTCCAGGCGCTCGGCTCGGCGACCTTCCGGCCCTATCACACCACCGACGTGCGCGGCGTCGAGATCGGCGGCGCGGCCAAGAACGTGCTGGCGATCGCCGCCGGCATCGTGGTCGGCAAGAATCTCGGCGCCTCCGCGCTCGCCGCGCTGACCACGCGCGGCTTCAGCGAGCTCGCAAGATTGGGCCGCGCCTGCGGCGCCCGCGCCGAAACCCTTTCCGGCCTGTCGGGATTGGGCGATCTCCTGCTCAGCTGCTCGACCGCGCAATCGCGCAATTTCGCGCTCGGCCTCGCGCTCGGACGCGGCGAAGCCGCACCGGTCGGCAAGCTCGCCGAAGGCGCGTTCACCGCGCCGGTGCTGTGCGAACTCGCCGCTGCGCAAAAGGTCGACATGCCGGTGTCAAACGCGGTCGCCGCGATCCTGGGCGACCGGCTGACCATTGACGCGGCGATCGAAGGCCTGCTGACGCGGCCGTTCAAGGCGGAGTAACGCACGTCACGGTCGCGCGTGGCGGAGCTTCACGGTCCGTGCGCGGCATACTAGCGTGGCGGCGAACCGTCGGATCCCGGTCCAACAAATCGAAAAACGGATCCCAAGGGAAAAACCATGCGTCGACCGCATCGCGCCATCCTTTCGATCAGCCTCGCCGTCGCCCTCACCGCCTCATCCACTATCGCCCACGCCCAGACCACAACCTCCTACGACGACCTTGCCAAGAGCGAGGCTGCCGCCAATGCCGACAATGGCAAGCGGGTCGCGCCGCTCAAATCGATCGGCAATCCAACCGCCGACGTGTCTGCCGAGATGCAGGCAATGATCGGCGCGCCCTATCCGCCGCATTTCAATGCCGACCCCAAAACCCCTGCGGAATGGAAGGAATTGATCGATCGCCGCGCCAAGCTTCTGATCGCGGGTATTCCGGCGCTGAAGGCGAAGCTCGGCGTCAAGGTCGAGGAAACCAAGCTTGCCGGCGTGCACTGCTACATCGTCACCCCGAACAAGATCGCGCTCGAGAACAGGCGACGCCTGCTGATCCACGTCCATGGCGGTGGTTACGTGTTCGGCCCCGGCGAAGCCGCATTGCCGGAAGCCATCATGATGGCGGGCTTTGGCGGCTTCAAGGTCCTCTCGGTCGACTACCGGATGCCGCCGGATTTCCCCTATCCGGCCGCGATGGACGACGCGATGGCGGTCTGGAAGGAAGTTCTGAAATCGCACGAACACCGCCGGCTGGCCATCTTCGGCACCTCGACGGGCGGGGCGATGACGCTTGCGATGGTGTTGCGGGCGAAGGATGAGAAGCTGCCGCTGCCCGCCGCCATCGCGCCGGGCACGCCATGGTCCGATATCGACAAGATCGGCGACAGCTACGCGAGCAATGAATGGGTCGACAACGTGCTGGTGACCTGGGACGGCTGGCTCGGCCGCGCCGCGAAGCTTTATGCAAACGGCACCAGCCTGAAGAATCCCTACATTTCGCCGATCTATGGTGACTTCAAGGGCTTCCCGCCGACCATCCTGACATCGGGCACGCGTGATCTGTTCCTCAGCAACACGGTTCGCACGCATCGCAAATTGCGCCGCGACGGCGTGATCGCCGATCTCAATGTCTATGAGGGGCAGTCGCACGCCCAATACCAGTTCAACGTCGACGCGCCGGAGACGAAGGAGGCGTTCACCGACATCGCCAAATTCTTCGATCGATATTTGAAACAGTAAGTGCTGCGCTTCTTGATTTGACGCGTTTTCTTCACGCGAACCGGCATCCCTCCCGCATCAAGTGCGGGACAGGCTTCGCTTGAAAACGCTCTGGATCGGATGCCCGCGCTTGTCGCGGCCATCCACGTCGCTGTAGATTGCAGCGCAATCGAACGGGGTGAGTTGCGATGAATTACTGGCTGGTGAAATCCGAACCGTCGGTCTGGTCCTGGGACCATCAGGTCGCCAAGGGCGCGAAGGGCGAAGCCTGGACCGGCGTGCGCAACTTCACGGCACGGCAGAATCTCGTCAACATGAAGAAGGGCGACAAGGCGTTCTTCTATCATTCCAACGAGGGCAAGGAGATCGTCGGCATCGCCGAGATCATCAAGGAAGCCTATCCCGACCCGACCGACAAGACCGGCAAGTTCGTCTGCGTCGACATCAAGGCCGACAAGCCGCTGAAGACGCCGGTGACGATGGCCGCGATCAAGGCGGACAAGAAGCTCGCCGACATGGCGCTGGTCAAATATTCGCGGCTCTCGGTGCAGCCGGTCACCGCGGAGGAGTGGAAATACGTCTGCAAGATGGGCGGGCTGTAGCGGCCCAACGAACTCCGCCGTCGTCCCTGCGAAAGTGTTTGGTCCCTGCTGATTGGTTTGATGGAATCGGTGTAGAACGAGGCGTGGCCTTTGTCAGGGAGCACCTCGGGTCATGGAACTGAGCCTGCACGCGAACGCCACGACGACGCCGAAGACGCGCGCC
>NZ_JADYVV010000128.1:0-8370 GCF_020194035.1 Bradyrhizobium sp. BRP56 | reverse complement strand
TGTTCACCCGTCGAGCACTCGCCACCATCGACCAGCCTCCGCCCATCAATCCCAGCCACCGCAAATGCAGAACATCCCCAAACCAGATGGAGTTCTGCTATGGATGACGTTCCCCGGACAGCCCTGCCCCGCAAGGGGGGAGGGATCCCTACTAGCGTGCTCGCCTCACTGCATGATGCGAAGCGACCGCCCCCTCACGCATTCGATCCATGGATCGCGTCGATCACCGCGTCGGTGACTTCCCTGGTCGTCGCCTTGCCGCCGACATCGGGCGTCAGTACGCCGGCCGCGCACACCTTCTCGACCGCCGCCATCAGGCGCGCCGCGGCGTCCTTCTCGCCGAGATGCTCCAGCATCTGCGCACCGGTCCAGAACGTCGCGACCGGGTTGGCGATACCCTTGCCGGTGATGTCGAAGGCCGAGCCGTGGATCGGCTCGAACATCGAGGGATAGCGGCGCTGCGGGTCGATGTTGCCGGTCGGCGCCACGCCGAGGCTGCCGGCCAGCGCGCCGGCGAGGTCGGAGAGGATATCGGCATGCAGATTGGTCGCGACGATGGTGTCGAGGCTCTTCGGATTGAGCGTCATGCGCACCGTCATGGCGTCGACCAGCATCTTGTCCCAGGTGACGTCGGGGAAGTCCTTCGCCACCTCGGCCGCGATCTCGTCCCACATCACCATGCCGTGGCGCTGCGCGTTCGACTTGGTCACCACGGTGAGGAATTTGCGCGGTCGCGACTGCGCGAGCTGGAACGCATAGCGCATGATCCGTGTCACGCCGACGCGGGTGAAGACAGCGACTTCGGTACCGACTTCCTCCGGCAGGCCCTTGTGTGCGCGGCCGCCCATGCCGGCATATTCGCCTTCGGAATTCTCGCGGACGATCACCCAGTCGAGATCGCCGACGCCGACATTGCGCAGCGGCGAGGCGACGCCGGGCAGGATTTTTGTCGGCCGCACATTGGCGTATTGGTCAAAGCCCTGGCAGATCGGCAGCCGAAGGCCCCACAGCGTGATGTGGTCGGGCACATCGGGCGCGCCGACCGCGCCGAAATAGATCGCGTCGAAGTTCTTCAGATCGGCGAGCCCGTCGGCCGGCATCATCACGCCGTGCTTCTTGTAATAGTCCGAGCCCCAGTCGAAAGTCTTGACGTTGAAGCTGATGTCGCCGCTGCGCTTCGCCAGCGCCTCCAGCACGCGGACGCCCGCGGAGATCACTTCGGGGCCGATGCCGTCGGCGGGAATGGCGGCGATGGAATGGGTACGCATGGGATCTCTCCGATCGATGGTTAGCGGGTTCGCACGGGATTGGGTTGCGGTTCGGTTTGCGCGGGCGCGCTCTGCGCACGCGACAGCAGCAGCGTGAGTACGGCCGAGAGCACCAGGAGGCCGGTGACGAAATAAAGACCGCCGTCGAAACTGCCGGTGCGTTCCTTGATCCAGCCGATCATCGCCGGCCCGACGAAGCCGCCGAGATTGCCGATCGAGTTGATGGTGGCGATTCCGGCCGCGGCGGCCGAGCCGGACAGGAACATGGTCGGCATGCTCCATAGCGGCGGCTTCGATGAGGAGATGCCGATATTGACCAGGGTCAGCGCCGCGATCACGGCGGCAAGGCCGGTCCACAGCCCGGCGAGCGCAAGTCCCGCCGCGGCCATCAGGCAGGCCAGCACGACGTGCCAGGTGCGCTCGCCGGTGCGGTCGGAATGCCGCGCCCACAACACCATCGCGATGACGGCAACCGTCGCCGGTACCGCGTTGAGGAAGCCGACCTGGATCGACGACAGGCCGAACGCCTTGATGATCTGCGGCGCCCACACCCCAAGTGTGTAGAGCCCGGCCGAGGTGCCGAAATAGACCAGCGCCAGCGCCAGCACCCGCGGGTCGGCGAGGCCGCGCCAGATGCTGTGGCTCGCGGTCGTGGCCTTGCCGTCGTTCTCGGCCTTCATGGTCTTGACCAGCCAGGCGCGCTCGTCGTCGGCCAGCCATCTGGCCTGCTCCGGCCGGTCGGTCAGGAAGCCCAGCACGACGAAGCCCAGCAGCACGGCGGGCACGGCCTCCAGCACGAACAGCCATTGCCAGCCCTTGAAGCCGAGCAGTCCGTCCATCTCCAGCAGTGCGCCGGAGAGCGGCGAGCCGAGCACGGTTGAGAGCGGCGCCGCCGCCATGAACAGCGCGGTGACGGCGGCGCGCTGCCGCGCCGGGAACCAGTAGGACAGATAGAGGATGATGCCGGGGAAGAAGCCGGCTTCGGCGGCGCCGAGCAGGAAGCGCAGCACGTAGAAGCTGGTCGCACCCTGCACCAGCGCCATCGCCGCCGAGACCAGGCCCCAGGTGATCATCACCCGCGCGATCCAGATCCGCGCGCCGATCTTGTGCAGGATGATGTTGGAGGGCACCTCGAACAGGAAGTAGCCCCAGAAGAAGATACCGGCGCCGAAGCCATAGACGGTCGGCGACAGGCCGATGTCCTTGTTCATGGTCAGCGAGGCGAAGCCGATATTGACGCGGTCGATGAAGGCCACGAAGTACAGCAGCATGATGAACGGCACGATGCGCAGTGAGATCTTGCGCAATACGCGCGCGCCAAGCTGGCTTTCCATGGGCTTCTTCCCCGGGTTCGTTTTGTTTGTTGGGACGGCGCCTGTCGCGCGCCATCGGAAAGCCTAGAAGCTCGCGCCCTTTCGCTTCAACCCGCGCCGGTTTATACAAAAAAATGATATAATCGGACCCGGTCTCACTTGGCGTCATGCCCGGCCTTGTGCCGGGCATCCACGTCTTGGCGGCAAAGAAAGACGTGGATGGCCGGGACAAGCCCGGCCATGACGAACGCAGGGCATAAGGAAGCGACGTCTTGGAACTGCACCAGCTTCGCTGCTTCGTCGCGGCTGCCGAGGAACTGCATTTCGGCCGCGCGGCGCAGCGCCTGCAGATGATGCCGTCGGCGCTGGGCCGCCATATCAAGCTGCTGGAGGAGGATCTCGGGGTGCGGCTGTTCGCGCGCACCACGCGCGCGGTGTCGCTGACCGAGGACGGCGTTGTGCTGCTGCGCGAGGGCCGCGCGCTGCTCGGCCGCGCCGAGGCGATCGAGAACGGCTTTCGCCGCCGGCTGCGCAAGCCGCAGGCGCGGCGCTTCCGGATCGGCGCGATCGACAGCGCGGCGGCCGGCCTGCTGCCGCCGCTGCTGCGCGACCTCCGCGCCGCCCATCCTGATGTTGCCGTGCAACTGCTCGAGGAGAAGACCATCCGGCTGCTGCCGAAGCTGCTGTCTGGCGCGCTCGATCTCGCCTTCGTGCGCCCGCCGGAGCGGCCCGACCGCCGCATCGAGTTTGTCCCGCTGTTGCAGGAGACCGCCGTGGTGGCGTTGTCGCACAAGCACGCGCTGGCGCGGCGCAAGCAGATCGTGCTGCCCGACATCGCGGATCAGCCCCTGATCGTGCCGGAACGCCGCTCGCGGCCGCACAGCCACGATCTGACGACAAAACTGTTCGACGAGGCCGGGTTGACGCCGCATATCCAGGAGATCGCCGACGAGAAGCAGACCATCGTCAACATGGTCGCAGCAAGGCTCGGCGTCGCCATCGTGCCGCGCTGGACCGCACGGATGGCGATCCCCGGCGTCCGCTTTGTGCCGCTCCGCCTGACGCGCGGCAGCAGCGCCGGCCGCCTGCCGCTCGCCGCCGCCTGGCTGAAAGGCTCCCGCGACCCGGTCCGCGACCAGGTGATCGCTGTGCTCCAGGCACGGTTGAAGAGTTACGCGCGCGAGGCGTGAACACGTCTCTCTCTCTCTCTCTCTCTCTCTCTTCATTTCCGGGGCGTGCGAAGCGCGAGCTCGGAATCCATTCCACCACGCGTTTTGCGGATCGATGGATTCGGGACCTGTGTTGCAAAACGCGGAGCCTCAGTCTTCAACCAATGGAAGAATCATTCGATTTTTCAACCGTGTCGTCGCGAGGCATGGAGCGCGGTAACGCCTGTGCCCATTTCGGCGGCAGAAAGTTCCTCGATCAACTGAAACGCATGGCGCAGAAAGTTCCACCGATCCCGTTCTGCTTCGACCTAATGTGAATCGCGGCGCAATGCTCGCGAGAACCAAGGCAAGTCTGATGTCACGCTGTTGCATCGATGTTCCGCTTCAACGGATACGATTGCAGTGCGCCGCCACATAAGCGCCCTTTGTTACTTCTTGAATGCATGTCGAGTAACAACCGAAATCCCGAGCCGCATCATGGCGGCTTTGGACCAAGGGAAAGTGATGATGTGGACAGCCCGACACTGCTCGATCCGTCTGCTTGTTGTGCTTGCGACGGCAGTCTCCTCATTCCCAGCCATGGCTCAGGTGAGCAAGGGCAGTCCTTCCGCCGTGGCACCCGCAGCGCCCGCCGCACCAACTGCGGCACCGGCCTCGTCGAGCAAGGTCTCATTAGGTGCCATTCGGTGGGACAATTGGAGTCTCGACAGTCCCTATGGGCAGGTCCTGGCCGACCCTGGATTGCGCGCGCGCGCTCCGTATTACACAGAGCGTCTGCCGAACGGAAATCTCGGTTTTCCCGGAAACACCGAACGAGCACTGAATGCGGACGTGCATTACGCGAAGTCCGCAGGCTTGGATTATTTCATCTTCGGCTACTACCTGGAGAGTTCTTCCTGGGGACGCGATCCCAGTCGAGCCGTGGCGCTCAATCGGGCGTTGGGAAATTTTCTTCGGCTTCCAGACAAGCTCGGCATCAAATACGCGCTGAATTTCAACCTGTCATTTCCCCCTCGTGATGTGCCGATGGTGAGTGATGCAATCAGCAAAGCGGTAGCTGGGCCGGATTACATGCGGGCGAGCGACGGCTCGGCGCCTGTGTTCTTCCTGCTTGGTACGATGACCCCGTGGATAAAGGGGCTTGGGGGTGAAGAGGGTACAAAGGCGGCCCTGAAGGATATGAGGGATCGGGTCAAGGCCGCGACCGGCCGAGATCTCTACCTGGTTGCCTTGCTCTTCAACCTGTCCGAGACGGAGCCCGTTGCTCACAGGATAGGATTTGATGCGGCGAGTACATATGCGACCGCCCTTGGGTCGAATGGAAAATCCCTGCCGTACGCCAGTTGCGCGGCTCTTGCACAGAAAGCCTGGCAAGCCGAAGCCCAGAATGGTTCTGGAGGCTTCCTACCAACCGTGACGCTTGGCTGGGATTATCGACCGGCTTTGCGCGATCCTCAGGAACTGAAAACTCGCAAGCCGAATCCGGACTGGTGTCAACCTGCCACCGATGAGGAATGGACACGGCAAATCCGTGCTGCAATCAGTCAGGCGGCCAACAATCCGCGCAACGATCGCTTCAAGAGCGTTGTGATCTATGCCTGGAACGAGAGCTCCGAAGGCGGCTGGATTCAGCCGACGCTGTCTGAAGGCGTGCGGCGTCTCAAAGTGATCGCCAACGCGGCGGGCCGACGCCCGACACTTCCGCCGTTCAAGCTGGTGTGGCCGACGCGGATCGATCCGAAGGCGTGTGCCGTCGGTTCGTCATCGATCTCAACTACAACGGCTGGCGCCGGATGCAAATCGGCCAGTGATTCGATGACAACTGCGTGGCCATGTCCGCCAGGCATGCAGATTGCAGGCGAGGAATTGCGCCAAGCACCGTCGGAGGATGGAGAAAAAATGCCGCTTATCTGGCAGGAGAGGCTCTGCACGCCACAGGGCAAACAACAGCGATCAGTTAATTGAGTCAATATCGACAGGGGGTTCCCAATGGATGAAGTCTGGAGTGATGAGAATACCTTCGTGATCAACAACATGAAGTTTGGCCTGATCAGGCAGAACTTCAATGATGCCAGGACGACGAAGGATTCCATCGCGATCATCAAGAACCGCGGGATGATTGATCGCTACAAAAGCCTCATTCGCGAGAACGGGGTTACCAATATCCTGGAATTCGGCATCTTCGAAGGTGGTTCGGCCTTGCTTCTTGCCGCGATCGAGGAACGTATCAAGTTCGTCGGGATCGATATCAGACCTGCGAGCCCAGCGGTGCTTGGCCTGATCCGCGACCACGGTCTGACGGACCGCGTCAAATTGTACTACAATACGTCGCAAGGCGACACCGCGCGCGTCCAGACCATCATCAGGACGGAATTCCCCGGCCAGCGAATAGATATGATTATCGACGACGCCTCGCATCAATACGAACTCTCGCGAGCAAGCTTCGAGGCGTCCTTCCATTATCTCAAGAGCGATGGTCTCTATCTGATCGAAGATTGGGCCTGGGCTCATTGGGAGGAGCCCTATCAGACGCAGCAATGGACCGATATGCCCGCCCTCACCAATCTGATCTTCGAGCTCGTCATGCTCTGTGGGAGCCGGCCCGATATCATTTCGGAAATGAGCGTTCAGAAGGCGATAGCCATTTTCCGCAAGGGCGAACAAGAGGTCGGAAACTTCAGCCTGTCAAAGCTCTACCGTCATCGCAACAGGTGGACCCCCGCACTGTGACGATGCGCCCGGCTCTTGCCGGAGAGCACACGAGCTCGATCGCTTCCCCCACAACGCGTTATGCCCGGCCTTGCGCCGGGCATTCACGTCTTGGCTGCATAAAAGGACGACCTGGACGGCCGGGACGAGCCCGGCCATGACGATAACTGAGCCGAAAGGAAGCCCGCGTCTTGGAACTGCACCAGCTTCGCTGCTTCGTGGCGGCTGCTGAGAACTGCGTTTCGGGCGCGCGGCGCTGCGCCTGCAGATGATGCCCTCGGCGCTGGGCCGCCACATCAAGCTGCTGGCGATCGAGAACGGCTTTCGCCGTCGGCTGCGCAAGCCACAGGCGCGCCGCTTCCGGATCGGCGCGATCGACAGCGCGGCGGCCGGCCTGCTGCCGCCGCTGCTGCGCGACCTCCGCGCCGCCCATCCTGATGTTGCCGTGCAACTGCTCGAGGAGAAGACCATCCGCCTGCTGCCGAAGCTGCTGTCTGGCGCGCTCGACCTCGCCTTCGTGCGCCCGCCGGAGCGGCCCGACCGCCGCATCGAGTTTGTCCCGCTGTTGCAGGAGACCGCCGTGGTGGCGCTGTCGCACAAGCACGCGCTGGCGCGGCGCAAGCAGATCGTGCTGCCGGACATCGCGGATCAGCCCCTGATCGTGCCGGAACGCCGCTCGCGGCCGCACAGCCACGATCTGACGACAAAACTGTTCGACGAGGCCGGGTTGACGCCGCGTATCCAGGAGATCGCCGACGAGAAGCAGACCATCGTCAACATGGTCGCGGCAAGGCTCGGCGTTGCCATCGTGCCGCGCTGGACCGCGCGGATGGCGATCCCCGGCGTCCGCTTTGTGCCGCTCCGCCTGAAGCGCGGCAGCAGCGCCGGCCGCTTGCCGCTCGCCGCCGCCTGGCTGAAAGGCTCCCGCGATCCGGTCCGCGACCAGGTGATCGCGGTGCTTGAGGCAAGGTTGAAGAGTTACGCGCGCGAGGCGTGAGGCTGCCTCGTTGCGTGATGCCTCGACGGCCGATGAATGATTTTGGCCGGTTGACCTAGGTCAACACGACCTGCGCCGGCCAGGGTGAGCGTGCCCGGCATGGCGAAGCGTCAGGACTGGGTCATGATCGCAGGGTGCGTCGCTACCGCTTTGGCGGTGGTGGCGCTCGTCGCCCTTTTCTCTGCCTGAGCTGTGTCGCCCCCGTAGTGTTACGGGGTGTCCAGCTAGGTACCTGAGATGACTGGGTAATTCCCAAAGCTCGAACACCGCTGGCACAAACTGCACTGGCTTGCCGAGTTCCTCCCGGCATAGCTTCCCCTTCCAACGTAGGGCGGCGTTATGGGCAACCTACTTTACAGCGTGTTTGTCGTGCTGATGGGGCTAAGCCCGGTCATCCTCGTGGCGATTGCCATGTTCATAAATTGAGGGCCGGAGCTGTGTCTTTCGGCGTGCCAACCACCAATCCATTCCGCTGGCGTGCTTAGCTACTAAATCCGCGATGCCTTAACCTGGTGAAAGGTTGACGTCAGCGCGGGCGTGTACGCTCGCGCCCATGAATTGGGACCTGCTGTATTTCCGCCTCTCGCTCGTCTGGATGGCGATCACCGCTGCCATGCTGGTCTATGTGCTGGTCGCATAAAGGCAGCCTCTCCGTCGCCGAAGGCCTTCCGCCGGTATTTTCCGCACGCGCCAATCGATAACATGCCGCCAGAATGCGAAGCTGCGTCACCATTAAAGCTGTCATCGCCCGGCTCGACCAAGCGATCCAGTACATCCCGTCATCCTGAGAGCCTGACTGAAAAATGGGTGAGTGATCTCAGTGGGGTGTGATTCCATCGGATTTGCAAAGATTCGAGGGAGAGCACGATGCCCTGGACCAAGATCACTCGGGAGCAATATCGGCGGGACGATCT
>NZ_JADYVV010000127.1:0-8728 GCF_020194035.1 Bradyrhizobium sp. BRP56 | reverse complement strand
AGATCGTCCCGCCGATATTGCTCCCGAGTGATCTTGGTCCAGGGCATCGTGCTCTCCCTCGAATCTTTGCAAATCCGATGGAATCACACCCCACTGAGATCACTCACCCATTTTTCAGTCAGGCTCTCAGGATGACGGGTCGAGAGTTGCCTCAGCCTGCCCGCTGCACGATCGGCGGCTTGGCGTTCAGTCCCTCGACCTGGAAACCGGCGACGCGCTTGTAGTTGGCGGCGATGTCTTCCAGCTCCTGCTGCGACAGCACGTCGGTGACGACCTTGAAGCCATCAGGCGCGCGCTCCTCGACCAGCTGCATCACCTGCTCCGGGCCGTTGCGGCGATTCAGCATCACGAGGTCCGTGGTCGCAGGCCGCCGCTCGGCCTCATAGGCCGCGAGTGCCGCCTGCGTCGGGCCATGCGCCAGAATCTCGCGTGTCAGCACGCGCGCATCCAGGATCGCCTGCGAGGCGCCGTTGGAGCCGATCGGATACATCGGATGCGCGGCATCGCCCATCAGCGTGACGCGGCCGAAGGTCCATTGCGGGATCGGATCGCGATCGACCAGCGGATATTCGTAGGCATGCGGACAGTTCCGGATCAGGCCGGGGACATCGAGCCAGTCGAAATTCCAGCTCTCGAACCACGGCAGGAACTCGTCGAGCTTTGCGGTCCGGTTGTAGTCCTCGCGGCGCCATTGATAGGTCGGCGGCATGTGTCGCTCGGCGACCCAGTTGATGTCGAACTTGCCGTCGGGGCCTGCCTCCTTCGAGATCGGGTAGCAGACGAATTTCAGGATCTCGTGGCCGGCCATGATCATGGTGCGGCCGGTCAGGAAGGCATCGCCGCGGGTGATGCCGCGCCACAGGATGCGGCCGTTCCAGATCGGCGGCCCCTCCTGCGGATAGAGCTTCTCGCGCACCGCCGAATGGATGCCGTCGGCGGCGATCAGCACCACGCCGTCATAGCTGCCGGCGGGCTTGCCGGTGGCGCGATCGATGAAATCGGCGCGGACGCCGTCGGCGGTCTCGGTCCAGCCGGTGAGGTGATGGCTGGTGAGAATGTTCGCAGCCCCCACCCGTTCGGTCGCGGCATCGAGCAGCAGCTGTTGCAGCCGGCCGCGATGGATCGAGAATTGCGGCCATTTGTAGCCGGCCTCGAGCCCGCGCGGCTCGCTCCAGATCGGCTTGCCGTGCTTGGAGAAATAGGCGAGCTCGCGGGTGCGCACCGCTGAAGCGTCGAGCACATCGTGCAGGCCGAGCTCGATCAGTTCGCGCACCGCATGCGGCAGCACGTTGATGCCGACGCCGAGCGGCCGCAGCTCGGGCACGCTCTCGAAGACGCGGGCCGGCACGCCGATCTGGTGCAGGCTGAGCGCCAGCGTCAGCCCGCCAATTCCGCCACCTGCAATGAGCACAGTCATGAAAAATCCCCTCGATTGGCCATGGTCATCGCACGACGGCACCGCCGCGGGCAAGGTCTGCGGCGCGCGGGGTGGACGGCCAAGGGGGCTGCCGCTAACCTCCGCGCCGTCAGAACAAGAACCAGAGCCGCGTTCGCAACGAACCGACAAGGCTCGGAGAGGACAGCAACATGCTCAAGCTCTATTTTGCCCCCGGCACCTGCGCGCTCGCGTCCCACATCGCGCTGGCCGAGGCCGGCGCGCCCTACACGACCGAGAAGATCGACTTCAAGACCAACCAGCAGAACAGCCCGGAATACCTGAAGATCAATCCGAAGGGCCGCGTGCCCACTTTGGTGACCGATCGCGGCGTGCTGACCGAGACGCCGGCGATGCTGGCCTATATCGCGCAGAGCTTTCCGCAGGCGAAGCTCGCGCCCGACGACGCCTTCGAATTCGCCAGGCTGCAGGCCTTCAACTCCTATCTGTGCTCGACGGTGCATATCTGCCACGCCCACAAGATGCGCGGTCCGCGCTGGGCGACGCAGGAGACGTCGTTCGCCGACATGAAGGCGATGGTGCCGAAGACCATGGGCGCCTGCTTCAACCTGATCGAGCGCGACATGCTGAAGGGCCCGTGGGTGATGGGCGAGAACTACACCGTCGGCGATGCCTATCTCTACACGCTGACCCTGTGGCTCGACGGCGACGGCGTCGACATCGCAACGCTGCCCAAGGTGAAGGCGCATCGCGCGGCGATGGAGGGCCGCCCGGCGGTGCAGAAGGTGCTGGCGGAGCAGAGAGCGTAAGCAAAAAACTCGGTGTCGTCCCGGCGAAAGCCGGGACCCATAACCACCGCTGCTGGTCGTCTGACAGGGCTGTGGCTCCAGCGTCGCGCCACACGAAGGTTGGTGGTTATGGGTCCCGGCTTTCGCCGGGACGACGCGGGGATAGAGCGCGCCGCTACACCTTCCGCGTCTCCAGCTCGCGTCCGGTCTCGAGCATCAGCTTGCGCAGCCACAGCGAGCCCGGGTCCATCTGGGCACGCGTCGGATAGAACATGTGCTGCTCGTCGATTCCTGGATCGAGCGGCGGCGTCACCGTCATCAACGACAATTGCTTCGACAGCGCCGAGATCAGCCGGCGCGGCACGAAGGCGACGAGGTCGGTGCGCGCGGTGACGTGCAGCGCCTCGATATAACCCGGCACCACCAGCGCGATCCGCCGCTCGATGCCCTTGGCGCGCAGCCAGCTGTCGATCAGGTCCTCGTTCTGGCCGCGGATGATCACGGCGACATGGCGCGCGGCGAGGAAGGCCTCGCGATTCTTCAGCTTCGTGCCGACGCCGTGGCCGCGCCGCACCGCGAGTGCATCGCTGTCGGTGTAGAGCCGCTGGCGGTGAAAGCCCTTGAAGGAGTCGCCGATCGAGATCACGAGATCGATGGTGCGGGCGAATTCGGGCGTGAAGATCGCAGGTCCCCGCCACGGCACCACGTCGATGGTGACGTTCGGCGCGATCTGCGTCACCTTCTCCATCAGCGGCGGCATCAGGAGCTCGACCGCGAGGTCGGGCATCATCAGGCGAAAGTGCCGGTCGCTGCGCGCGGCGTCGAAATCGTCGGAGACGAACAGCGCGCGCACCTGGTCGAGCGCATGGGCCAGCGGCGAGCGCAACGCCTGCGCCCGCGGCGTCAGCTCCATCCGCGCGCCGGTGCGCACCAAAAGCGGATCGCCGATCAGGTCGCGCAGCCGCTGCAGCGCGTGGCTGGTCGCCGGTTGCGACAGATTGAGCCGCATCGCCGCGCGGCTGACATTGGCTTCGCGCAGCAGGGCGTCGAGCGCGACCAGCAGATTGAGGTCAAGCGAATTCAAATTCATCGAGTGAATATATATCATACTACCTATCGATTGGAAGAATGCGCGCAGGCGCCGCAGGATTGCGGGCAAGGCGTTTTTCACGAGAGCCGAAGACCGCATCGCGTGAGGAAACGCCTGAAATCAGGGTCTATCAATCGCAAGGAGACGCGCCATGAGCGCAGCCGACAACAAGAAACTGGTGCAGGAGATGTTCGTGATCGCAGGCAGTCCCGATCCTGCGGTGCGCGAGAACTCGCTGTTCATGGCAACGCTTGCCGACGACGCGATCTGGACCGTGACCGGGCAATATTCCTGGTCGCGTACCTTCACCGGCAAGCAGTCGATCATCAACGATCTGCACGGCCATGTCCGCTCGAAACTGGTCGAGCGCGGCCGCACCGTCGCCCATCGCATCATCGCCGACGGCGACATCGTCGTGATCGAGGCCAAGGGCGACAACCTCACCAAGCAAGGTCAGCGCTACGACAACGACTATTGCCTGGTGTTCCGTTTCGACGGTGGTCGGATCAAGGAGGTGCGGGAATATTGCGACTCGGTCCTGACCGAGAAGGCGCTCGGCGCGTTTCCGGCGTAGCGGTCCGCCGCTAACGGACGGCACAAACGAAGACGGCGCCCATCCGGGCGCCGTCGTCTTGCCGTCGTGTGGATTGGCTTACGCCACCTTGGACTTGAGGTGGCCGAACATGATGTCGCGCGCCGCGTCGTCCATCTCGGCCTTGAAGGTGTGCTTGTCCTTCAGCGCGATCGCGCGCGCCGCCGCCGGCCGCGCCGAGATATCGTCGACCAGCCGCTTGACGTTCGGATATTTGGCGTAGCCTTCCTCGCCGAGGATGAACGCCGCCATCCGCGCCCAGCCCCAGAACGCCATGTCGACGATCGTGTAGCTGTCGCCGACCATGTAGCGCTGTTTCGCCAGGTGATCGTCGAGGATCTTGTAATGGCGGTGCGCCTCGTACTGGTAGCGGTTGTTGGCGTAGTCGAGATCCTTCGGCGCGAAGTGCTTGAAGTGCACGGCCTGGCCGGAATAGGGGCCGAGGCCGGTCGCGATGAACATCAGCCAGGACAGCGTCGCGGCGCGATTGGCCGGCGTATTGGCGGGCAGGAACTTGCCGTGCTCCTCGGCGAGGTAGAGCAGGATCGCGTTCGAATCGAACACCAGCACGCCGTCATCGTCGATCGCCGGCACCTTGCCGTTCGGGTTGACCTTGAGGAATTCCGGCGTGAACTGCTCGCCCTTGCGGGTATCGACCGGGATCGCCTCGAACGGCAGGCCGGACTCTTCGAGGAACAGCGCGACCTTGTTCGGGTTCGGCGCACCATTGAAATAGAATTTGATCATGAAGGGACTCCCTTGGTTCTTGTAGCCGGCGAGATCGCGACGCGGCGGGGAAGGCCGCAGACCGGCTCCTCTTGCGCAAATTTCACGCCGCGGCGCAAGCGACGAGTTTGTGAATCAGGGTCGCGTGGCGCGCTGGTCAGCCGGCCCAGAAGAAGCCCAGGATACCCGCGACGACCAGCGCGATGCCCGCGACGTCCAGCGCGGCGGCGGAGCGGGTCGCAGCACGCAAATGGGAGACCTGCGCCGCGCGTTCTGATCCCCGCGCGTAGCCATGGACGATGATCTCTTCATTGAACTCGCCATGCGCCTCGAGGGCGAGCGTCAGGCCGACGCAGACGAGCAGGATGCCGAAAATGATCAGGCCGAAGAATCCGAGCAGGCCGATCAGCAGCATCGGAAACATGCCGAGCAGGAAGACCGGCAGCAGCGGCACCAGCAGCAATGTCTCGGATTGTCTTCGCATCGGCGACCAATCGAAACGGGCAAGTGACGGGACAGCGTAGGCCCGCTTCGCCAGTGCATCAAGGCGAAGGCATTCAATACCCCGTCATTCGGCGCACCGTGACAATCGGCCGCGAACCGCGACGAACGATACTTAACGTCGCCGCATGGACGACGGCGGAGGGTCGGATACCGCCTCAAGCCGACATTTACTGTTCCCGGATTCAACAAAAGGTAGCGGCTTGTGCGGTACGCACGCACGGCCTAATGCCTGAGGATCGGGAGAACGCGAATGCTCATGGTATCATCCCTCCGTCATGCCGGCCTGGCCGGTCTCGTCGTCGCCTGCGTCGGACAGCCCGCTGTCGCGCAAGCGCCAGTCGCGCCGGCCGGATCGCCGCCTTCCCCCGCAAAGGCCGCCGAGGAGCAGCTGCTATTGCGGCTACCTGCAGGGCAGTCCCTTGATCGCTACCTCGAGCAGCTTCGCGGCGAGTTCTTCAACCTCGATGCCGACGGCGACGGCAAGCTAACGCAGCGCGACGTGGAGTTGCACGCCGCCATGGAAGCAGTCCAGGTCAGGAGCGTCGCTTGGATGAGCGTGCTGCGCTACGATCTCGATGGCGACGGCTTCGTGACCGAGGACGAGGTTCGCAGAAGCGCAGCCTACGAGTCGCGTTGGGCGCGCGCCCAGTCGGTAATCGGCAAGTCCCCACTCGGCGGCAGCGCGGAGTCGACCGAGCGCATGGTCACGACAATCATGGCGCTCGATGTCAACAAGGACGGCAAGGTCAGCCTTGCCGAGGCAGCGAAGTTCAACGAGGCAAACCAGCGGGTCGCTTCCTTGAGCGGCTATGCGGCAAAGACCCGTCTTGCATTGGCGCTCGAAACGGCGACGGCCGGCGAGCTGTCCCGTGCCGCCTACGAGGCCACGGGAGAGGCGCTGTTCCGTAAGGTCGATACCGACAGTGACGGCAAGGTCTCGCAACAGGAGCTCATGGAATTCAGGCGCACTCCCGCGCCTCCTTCGAGCGATCCGGATGCGGCGCAGAAGCGCCAGCACGAACAGGCCGAACTCGCCCGCAAGCGGCAGCTGGCGATCGACGCCGAACGTGCGGTCTGCGCGATGCCGGCCGTCTCCGAGAAGGCCCGGGTCGTGTTGCTCAGTGCGTATCAGACTGAGTCGCTGTCGAGCGTGACCATAGGCTCGCAGGATGCGGTAGTGCACGCCGGGCGGATCAATGTCGAGCCGGGTAGCGATCCGCTCTATGTGGTGATCGCAAGCTTCAGCTCGACCATCTGGCAATTCGGCGGCGCGGTAGAGCGGATCGAGCGCGTGGTCGTGACGAGTTTGAGCACCGGCGGCAAGAGGGGCGATCCGACGCAGGGGCCGCTAACCGGCGCGACAGGTGTCGCACGCGACCGCGTCAGCTTTCTCGGCCGCGCCAACTGCCTGACCTACTTTCACGAGTTACCGTCGAGCGGCTCGCTGCAAGCCGTTGGCGCTGTCCGCGACGCGACGGGCAGGGCGCCTGATGTCGTCGCCGCCAAATATGCAGTCTCCACCTTCAACGTTCCCTCCGGCGGGATCGACACGCTCAAGGGGCAGTCCGGCCAGGGCCTCGTAATCCGCAAGAGCGGAGGCACACTCAACATTGTGGGCAATCCCGGCAACGTGGTCATCGAGACAGGTCCGAGCCGTGCGCACGATGATCTGCAACGTTACTGGCCCGGCGGGGTGGTGGACATCAATCCCGCTTCCGTCGTCGCGAGTGGTCCCGTCACACCCTATGAGGTGCTCCCTGCGCAGGCCGGGCTGGTTCAGCTGCTCGCGAACGGCAGTGTCACCCAGAACGGCGCCGGCGAATTCGTTGTTCGCAAGAAGATCCGGTTCCCGTCCGGCCTCCACGGGGCCCATTCGGTCACCTTCCTGGTGGTGAAAGGCACGCCATATCCCGATGGCGATCCCGGACATTCCTGCGTGATGGTCGAGGATACCGGCGAGAAGAGCGCAGGCTGCCCGTCGCGCTGACACCGCGCGCCACGTTGGCGTGACGCATCAGGTAACTCGGCCGGCGAGCCGCTCAGCCCGCCGCCATCTCGGAGCGGATCTCGGCGCGCAGCTCGTCGATCAGCCGCAGGCCGCTCTTGGTCTCGACGTGCCAGAAGGTCCAGCCGTTGCAGGCGCCGGAGCCCTGCGCGACCGCGCCGATGCGGTGGATCGAGCCGACCTTGTCGCCGAGCATGATGGCGCCGTCGGCGCGCACCAGGGCGCCGTGGCGCTTCTTGGCGTCGACCAGCCTGGCGCCCGGCACGATCATGCCGCGTTCGATCAGTTCGGAGAACGCCACCCGCGGCGCCTCGCGCGCGGTCATGAACGGCGCCAGCGTTGCGTCCGGCAGCGGCTCGATCGCGGCGATGCGGGCCTCGGCGGCGGCGGCATAGGCCTTGTCGCGCTCGAAGCCGATATAGCTGCGGCCGAGGCGCTTGGCGACGGCGCCGGTGGTGCCGGTGCCGTTGAACGGATCGATCACGAGATCGCCGGGCTTCGAGGACGACAGCAACACGCGGGCGAGCAGCTGCTCGGGCTTCTGCGTCGGATGCACCTTCTTGCCGTCGCCGTCCTTGAGGCGCTCCTCGCCGGTGCACAGCGGGATCAGCCAGTCGGAGCGTGCCTGCACGTCCTCATTGGACGCCTTCAGCGCTTCGTAATTGAAGGTGTAGCCCTTCGCCTTCTCGTCGCGCGCGGCCCAGATCATGGTCTCGTGCGCATTGGTGAAGCGGCGGCCGCGGAAGTTCGGCATCGGATTGGACTTGCGCCACACGATGTCGTTCAGGAGCCAGAAGCCGAGGTCCTGCATGATCGCGCCGACGCGGAAGATGTTGTGATAGGAGCCGATCACCCACAGCGTTGCCGACGGCTTCATCACGCGGCGGCAGGCCAGCAGCCAGGCGCGGGTGAAATCGTCATAGGCAGCGAACGACGAGAACTTGTCCCAGTCGTCGTTGACGGCATCGACATGCGACTCATCGGGGCGCTTGAGGTCGCCCCTGAGCTGCAGATTGTAGGGAGGATCCGCGAAGACCAGGTCGACCGAGCCGGCCTGAAGCTTCGACAATTCGGCCACGCAATCGCCAATGACGATGTGGCTCGATGGGGCACTCTCAAATTTAGTGCGGGGCGCCCTTGCAGACGCCCCGCGACGCGACACTACCATGACTCAAGAACTCTGACTCAGGCGACGCTGTCGGCGACGCGGGACTAAACAACCGACTGGCGTCACATTGACCCGGCAAAGTAAAAATCGACTTAATTGGAAATCTTCATGCAAAAGATTGCAGCATCTTTTGCGCGGCATGGCGCAGTGCCGTCGGCGTTGTGCTGCAACATCAGCGCGTTCGGCGAAAAAATTTGCGGATCATCAAACCGGCACGATTTGCGCGGTAGATTCGCCCTCATTCGCAGCCGTTTGCACCGCAAGGGATGCGCCTCTTCCGGACTAGGCAATTATTGCCGGGCAGGATATTGATTAACAGAATGGAAATTTTAAGTTGGAGTGTCCCGCGTTGGGTCGCCGACTGGAATGAAGGGAAACCACCATGCGCTATGATGATTTCCGCCGCAGCGACGACATCGAAGACCGTCGCGATGAAGGCGGGATGGGCGGAGGGGGCGG
>NZ_JADYVV010000126.1:0-9916 GCF_020194035.1 Bradyrhizobium sp. BRP56 | reverse complement strand
GCTCGAAAGCAAAATCCTAAAACGCAAGAAACCGCGGCCCAACACCCGGCTTTCCTGCAAAATCGAACACTTCATCGAGACAACTTCTGCTTATCTATCGGGCCGATCTGCATTCTTCACGGACGACTGGGTAGAGCGAAGCGAAACCCATCGCTACGTGCCAGCCTGACGAATGATGGGTTTCGCTGCGCTCTACCCATCCTACGCTGCCGCGCCCTACACGTCCCCATAGGCCGGGTCGTCGCGGCGCGGGCCGCGGCCGTAGCCGGCGATGATGAACAGCGCGCCGATCAGCGACAGGTTCTTCAGCGCATCGATCAGCGTCCTGAGGTTGTCGGGCGCCGGCTGATTCCAGAAGTCATGGAAGTAGAAGGTGGCGAAGCACACGAAGATGATCAGGAGAATCGCGAAGAACCGCGCCAGCACGTTCACCGCGATCATCAGCCCCGCGACGATCTCGAAGCCGCCGATCATGACCGCCAGCAGCTGCATGAAGGGCATGCCGACTGCGGTTTCGATCTGCTGCGTATAGGGCGCGACCACGGCCGGGATCGTCACCTTCGCCGCCAGCAGATCCGCCGTCGCCTGGATGCCGAAAAGCTTGCTCGCTCCCGAATAGAGGAACAGCACGGCGAACAGGATCCGCCCGAAGGTGATGAACGCTGGCATGGGTCGGCCTCACTGGATGGCAGAAATCGGACGAAGCAGGCGAAGCGATTATGGTCGCTCCACCTGCCTCGATCAAATCGAATCCATCTCGGTTCAAACACGATGCGGAAAACCGCACTGCGGTTTTCCGAACATAACGTGCTCAAACAACGGCCGTCAGCCGAACAGCGTCGGCTGCGCGCGGCCGGCGCGTTCCTGGGCTTCGACGGCGGCCACCGCCGTCATGTTGAGGATGCCGCGCGCCGTCACGCCGGGGGTGAGGATGTGCGCCGGGCGCGCCGGACCGATCAGGATCGGTCCCACCGGCAACGCGTTGGCCAGCGATTTGATCATCTGGTAGGCGATGTTGGCGGCATCGAGGTTCGGCATGATCAGGATGTTGGCCTCGCCTTCCAGCCGCGACTGCGGCAGCACCAGGCGCCGCGCCGCCGCCGACAGCGCGGTATCGCCCTGCATCTCGCCGTCGGCCTCGATCTCCGGATGCTTGTCCTTCAGGAGCTGGGTCGCCCGCCGCATCTTGCGCGAGGAATCCGTGTCATAGCTGCCGAAGTCGGAATGTGACACGAAGGCGACCCTTGGCTTGAAAGCGAAGCGCTGGACGTGGATCGCCGCGAGCGATGCCACTTCGGCGAGTTCCTCCGCGCTCGGGTTCGGCCGCACCTGGGTATCGGCGAGGAAATGCGCGCCGGTCGAGGTGATCATCAGCGCCAGCGCGGCATAGTCGCTGACACCCGGCAGGAAGCCGATGATCTCGCGGACATGGCGCAGATGGCTCATGTAGCGGCCCTCGACGCCGCACAGCATGGCGTCAGCCTCGCCGCGCGACACCGCAAGCGCCGCGATCACGGTATTGTTGGTGCGGACCACCGTCCGCGCGGCCTCCGGCGTTACGCCGCGCCGGCCGGCGACGTCGATATAGGACTGCACATAGGAACGGTAGCGCGGATCGTCCTCGGGATTGATCAGGTCGAAATCGCGGCCGGCCTTGATCGACAGGCCGAAGCGCTTGATCCTGGTCTCGACCACCGACGGACGGCCGACCAGGATCGGCCGCGCCAGCTTTTCCTCGAGCACCACCTGCGTCGCGCGCAGCACACGCTCGTCCTCGCCTTCGGCGTAGATCACGCGCACCGGTTGGGTCTTGGCCTTGGCGAACACCGGCTTCATGGTGAGGCCGGAGCGGAAGGCGAAGCGTTCGAGATTGGCGGCGTATTCGTCGAAATTGGTGATCGGCCGGGTCGCGACGCCGGACTCGATCGCGGCCTTGGCCACCGCCGGCGCGATGCGCAGGATCAGGCGCGGATCGAACGGGCTCGGGATCAGCGAGCCCGGGCCGAACCCCTGGGTCTCGCCGCTCTCGAAACCATGGGCCACCGCATCCGACGGCGGATCGCGCGCGAGCTGCGCGATCGCGTCCACCGCGGCATGCTTCATCGCCTCGTTGATCGCGGTGGCGCCGACATCGAGCGCGCCGCGGAAGATAAAGGGGAAGCAGAGCACGTTGTTGACCTGGTTCGGAAAGTCCGACCGTCCGGTGCAGATCATCGCGTCGGGACGCGCCAGACGCGCCTCATCCGGCATGATCTCCGGCACCGGATTGGCAAGCGCCATCACCAGCGGCTTGTCGCCCATCTGCTTGACCATTTCGGGCTTCAGCACACCCGGCGCCGACAGGCCGATGAAGATGTCCGCGCCCGGAATGACGTCGGCGAGCACGCGTGCGTCGGTCTTCTGGGTATAGACCGCCTTCCAGCGATCCATCGTGGTGTTGCGGCCCTCATAGACCACACCGTCGATGTCGCAGACCCAGATGTTCTTGCGCTGCGCCCCCATCGAGACCAGCAGATTGAGGGTTGCGATCGCGGCGGCGCCCGCACCCGAACAGACGATCTTCACGTCAGACAGTTGCTTGCCGTTCAACAACAGCCCGTTGACGATCGCCGCGGCGACGATGATGGCGGTGCCGTGCTGGTCGTCGTGGAAGACCGGGATCTTCATGCGCTCCTTGAGCTGCGCCTCGATCTCGAAGCACTCAGGTCCGCGGATGTCCTCGAGATTGATGCCGCCGAAGGTCGGCTCCAGCGCGGCGACGGTCTCGACTACGCGCTCGATCGTGTCGGCCTTGATCTCGATGTCGAACACGTCGATGCCGGCGAATTTCTTGAACAGCACCGCCTTGCCTTCCATGACGGGCTTGGAGGCCAGCGGACCGATATTGCCGAGCCCGAGCACCGCGGTGCCGTTCGAGACCACGGCGACCAGATTGGCGCGCGCGGTCAGCGTCGCGGCCTCGGCCGGGTTCTTGGCGATCTCGGTGCAGGCGGCGGCCACGCCCGGCGAATAGGCCAGCGCCAGGTCGCGCTGATTGGCAAGCGGCTTGATCGCCTGGATCTCGAGCTTGCCCGGCCGCGGCAGCCGGTGATAGGCGAGCGCCGCGTTGTGGAGTTCTTCAGACGATGACGACATGCGTGCTCCCCGCGTTTCCGGCCCAAATTTCTTGTTTCTGTGCTAATCCAGGCAAAAGTCAGTTGTCCGGCAAATCGAGCCGGATGTGAAGCATGTCCAACCACTTGGATGCAACATCCGATAATGTCCCCGTCAACAGGCCCGGGCCGGCCGTTCATCGACGCCTGCCCCTCCCCGCGCCTTTCGGCCGGGATTGGCAATTTTTTTCCCTTGATGATCCGGAGTTGACCGAATGAAGAAAATTCTGCTCGGCCTGATCGCCGTGGTTGTGATCGCGGCCGCCGGCTTCTTCGGTTTCGACTTTTACGCCCAGCGCCGGGTCACGCGCGACGTCGAGGCCGCCTTCGAGCAGGTCCGTGCCACTGGCGCCAAGGCGAGCCACGGCAAGATCACGTTCGACGTCAAGAGCCGCACCCTGACGATCGCCGACGTCGCCACCGAGTCGGGGACGCAATCCCCGGTCAGCGTCAAGATTGCCAGTCTCACGATGACCGGCCTCGGTCAAACCGACGCGGCACGGGTCTCCGCCGGCAATGTCGGGTTCAGCGATGTCGAGATCGGCGTGGCAGGACCTACCCCGACGATCACCTCACTGACCTACAAGGCGCCGCGGATCACTGTGAAGGATTATTCCGGCCCCGCCAGCCTGCCCCAGCTTCCGGCGTCGTCGTCGATCTTCGAGCTGTACCGGTCCGCGTTCGGACTGCTCGCGAGCATCAACGCATCATCGGTCGCTGCGCCCAGCCTGACCGGAACGATGACCTTCAGCGCCGCCGCAAAAGCCGGCGACGGCGCCGGCGGCGAATTCGCCTATTCGGGCATCGCCATCGAAAACATGAAGGACGGAAAAATCGCGTCCAGCAAAACCGACAAGGTCGTGTTCACGATCAACCAGCAGGCGGCAGGCAAGCCGATCAAAATGACCGGCGAGCTCGCCAACATCGCCGCGACCGATATCGACGTCGGCGCGATGGCGGCGATATTCGATCCAGGCAAGGCCAACGATGACAGGGAGTATCGGGTCCAGGGACACGTTTCGGCCGGTCCTTATGTCATTACCGCCGCGCCCGGTGTGACCATGCGGATCGAGGGAGTGACCGTCGACGACACCAGGATCAATCCGTCACGGATGCAAGTGCCGGCGCTGCTGGCAATGATCCCGCCGCAAGGGAGTCCGCCGCCGTCTGCCGCCCAGGCACGCGAACTGCTGGACAAGATCGCCGGCCTCTATTCGGGCATCGGAATTGCAAATGCCGAGATGCATGGGCTCTCGGTCGAGACGCCGCAGGGCCCGCTCAAGCTCGCCTCGATGCGGTTCAACTTCGAACACGGCAAGATCGGTGAGCTTGCGGTCGAGGGACTCGATACCCGTGCGCCGAACGGTCCTATCAAGGTCGCACGCTTCGCGCTGAAGTCGCTCGACGTCGCCAGCTTCATGCGGCTCTCGGCGCAGTTCGCCGCGCAGAAGCCGTCGGCCGAACAGGCGCTGGCGCTATTCCCGCTGATCGAAGGCGTCGAGATCAAGGGCGTCGCGTCGCCCTACAAGGCCACCGGCAAGCCGGTCAACATCGACGTCCTCAGCCTCGACTGGGGTCAGTTCGTCGGATCGATCCCGAGCAAGCTGCGGCTGACCGCCAAGCTGGCGGCGCCGCTCGATGCGGCCGATCCGCGGCAGCAACCGCTCGTCGCTGCCGGGATCGACCGGATGGCCGTCGATGCCGATCTCGGCGCCGTTTGGACCGAGCCGTCACGCGCATTCGCACTCGAGCCGGTCAAGCTCGATATGGCGGGCCTGTTGAACGCGTCGGCAAAGGTCACGCTCGACAACGTGCCGCGTGAGGCATTCTCGACCAGCGCCGCGGAAGCGATGGGCGCGGCCGCGCAGATCGAAGCCGGCACGATCGAGCTCACGGTCCACGACCTCGGTGTCATCGATCTCGCGGTCGCCCAATTTGCGCGCACCCGGAACATCAGCCGCGACGAGGCGCGCAAGGTCATCCTCGACGCCATCAAGGCGCAGGGCGGCGAGATCGGCGGGGGTAATCCCGACGCCACCGCGCTCGTCACCGCGATCGGCCAGTTCATCGAGACGCCGGGACAGACGCTGGTCATCAAGCTCACTCCGCGCGCGAAGGCGCCGGCGCTTCAGCTGATGCAGTTGCTCAAGACCGATCCGCAATCGGCGCTGGCGCAGTTCCGGATCGAGGCCTCGACGGGGTTGTGATTCTCCCGCCGTAGCCCGGATGGAGCGAAGCGCAATCCTGGAACAGCGTCGCCGCAGGAGGGACCGCCCCGGATTTCGCTTTCGCTCCATCCGGGCTACGCACCTCTCCTGCCCGCCTAACCCTTCGCCGGCAGGTTGGTGCGGATGTGCAGCTCCTTGAGCTGCTTCGGCGTTGCTTCCGACGGCGCGCCCATCAGCAAGTCCATGGCCTGCTGGTTCATCGGGAACAGCGAGATCTCGCGCAGATTGTTGGTGCCGCAGAGCAGCATCACGATGCGGTCGAGGCCGGCTGCCATGCCGCCATGCGGCGGGGCGCCGTACTGGAACGCACGGTACATGCCGCCGAAGCGGTCGATGACCTCCTGCTCGCCATAGCCTGCGATCTCGAACGCCTTCACCATCGCTTCCGGCTTGTGGTTGCGGATGCCGCCGGAGGCGATCTCGTAGCCGTTGCAGGCGATGTCGTACTGGAACGCCTTAATGGTCAGCGGGTCCTGCGTCGTCAGCGCGTCGAGGCCACCCTGCGGCATCGAGAACGGGTTGTGCGAGAAGTCGACCTTCTTGTTCTCCTCGTCATACTCGTACATCGGGAAGTCGACGATCCAGGCGAGCTCGAACCGGTCCTTGTCGATCAGGTTCAATTCCTCGCCGAGCTTGGTGCGCGCGAGACCCGCAAACTTCCAGAACTTCTCGGGATCACCGGCGACGAAGAACGCCGCATCGCCCTCCTTGAGGCCGAGTTGGTCGCGGATCGCAGCGGTGCGCTCGGGGCCGATGTTGTTCGCCAAGGGGCCTGCGCCCTCGCCGCCCTCGCGCCACATGATGTAGCCGAGGCCCGGCTGGCCTTCGCCCTGCGCCCACGAGTTCATGCGGTCGCAGAACGCGCGGCTGCCGCCGCCGGTGCCCGGGATCGCCCAGACCTGGTTCTTCGGGTCTTCGAGCATGCGCGCGAACACCTTGAAGCCGGAGCCGCGGAAATGCTCGGAGACTTCCTGCATCACGATCTTGTTGCGCAAATCGGGCTTGTCGGAGCCGTATTTGCGCACGGCTTCCGCGAACGGAATCCGCGGCCAGTTCTTCGTGACCGGCTTGCCCTTGGCAAAGTCCTCGAACACGCCGGTGATGACAGGCTCCATCGCCGCGAACACGTCGTCCTGGGTGACGAAGCTCATCTCGACGTCGAGCTGATAGAACTCGCCCGGCAGGCGGTCGGCGCGCGGGTCCTCGTCGCGGAAGCACGGCGCGATCTGGAAGTAGCGGTCGAAGCCCGACATCATCAGCAGCTGCTTGTACTGCTGCGGCGCCTGCGGCAGCGCGTAGAACTTGCCGGGATGGATGCGCGAGGGCACCAGGAAGTCGCGCGCGCCTTCCGGCGAAGATGCCGTCAGGATCGGGGTCTGGAATTCGAAGAAGCCCTGCTCCTTCATCCGCTTGCGCATGGAATCGACCACCGCGCCGCGGGTCATGATGTTCTGGTGCAGCTTCTCGCGGCGCAGGTCGAGGAAGCGATATTTCAGCCTGATATCTTCAGGATATTCCTGCTCGCCGAACACCGGCAGGGGCAGCTCGGCCGCCGGGCCCAGCACCTCGATCTCCTTGATGTAGATCTCGACCATGCCGGTCGGCAGCTCCGGATTGTCGGTGCCGGCGGGACGGCGGCGCACCTTGCCGTCGATCCGCACCACCCATTCGGAGCGGAACTTCTCGACCTCGCCGAATGCCGGCGAGTCCGGATCGGCCACGCATTGGGTGATGCCGTAATGGTCGCGCAGATCGACGAACAGCACGCCGCCATGGTCGCGGACCCGGTGAACCCAACCCGAAAGCCGGACCGTCTGGTCGATATCGCCCTCTCGGAGCGCGCCGCATGTGTGTGACCGGTAGCGATGCATAGTCGTTCCAAAAACTGATGTCGGAGGAGAATCGCGATAGGAAACTTCCTATCCGAAGGCGCTGGGTTTACCCGAGCCCGCTCGGGGCGGCAACCAAGGGAACGCCCGCCTTTGGCCCGAAACTGCAGATTTTGCTGCGATCCGGCGCCAGATGGGCGCCAATCGTTTGCCTATTCGGCCCGCAGGCCTATCTTCGGGATATGACCATTCATTTCCCGTTCCAGAACACCTATTCGGCGTTGCCGGCGAACTTTTTCGCCCGTGTCGCGCCGACCCCGGTCGCCGCCCCCCGGCTGATCAAGCTGAACCGGGCGCTTGCGGTCCAGCTCGGGCTGGACCCGGACCTGCTGTCGACGCCCGAAGGCGCCGAAATCCTTGCCGGAAAGCGGCTGCCTGACGGCGCCGACCCGATTGCCATGGCCTATGCCGGCCATCAATTCGGGCAGTTTGTTCCCCAGCTCGGCGACGGCCGCGCCATCCTGCTCGGCGAGGTCATCGACAAGGACGGCGTCCGCCGCGACATCCAGCTCAAGGGATCCGGCCCGACCCCGTTCTCCCGCCGCGGTGACGGCCGCGCCGCGCTCGGTCCGGTCTTGCGCGAATACATCGTCAGCGAGGCGATGTTCGCGTTGGGCATCCCGACCACCCGCTCGCTCGCCGCCGTCGTCACCGGTGAGCCCGTGATGCGCGAGACCGCGCTGCCCGGTGCGGTACTGACCCGCGTCGCCGCGAGCCACATCCGCGTCGGCACCTTCCAGTTCTTCGCCGCCCGCAGCGACACCGAGGGCGTGCGCGCGCTCGCCGACCATGTCATCGCCAGGCACTATCCCGAGCTGAAGGACGCGGCCCAGCCCTATCACGCCCTGCTCGCCGGCGTCGTGGCGCGGCAGGCCGCGCTGGTCGCGCGCTGGCTCCTGGTCGGCTTCATCCACGGCGTGATGAACACCGACAACACCTCGATCTCGGGCGAGACCATCGATTACGGCCCCTGCGCCTTCCTCGATGCCTACAACCCGGCGCAGGTGTTCTCCTCGATCGACGAGATGGGCCGCTACGCCTACGCCAACCAGCCGCGCATCGCGTTGTGGAATCTGACCCGGCTCGCCGAATGCCTGCTGCCGCTGTTCGCTGACGAGCAGGAGAAGGCGATCGAACAGGCGCAAGTGATCCTCGGCGAATTCCCCGAAAAGTTCACCGCAGCCTATAACGCCGGGCTGCGCGCCAAGGTCGGCCTGTTCACCGTGCGCGACGGTGACGAGGCGCTGATCCAGGATCTGCTCGACGCGATGGCCAAGAACGCGGCCGACTTCACCCTGACCTTCCGCCATCTCGGCGAGGCCGCAAGCGATGACGCCGCCGACGTCCGCGCGCAGTTCACCGACCCCGCGGCGTTCGACGAATGGGCCGCCCGCTGGCGCGCCCGCCTCGCGCTGGAGCCGCAAACGCCGGCCGAGCGCAAGGCCGCGATGCAGGCGGTCAATCCGGCCTTCATCCCGCGCAACCACCGGATCGAGGCGGTGATTGCGGCTGCGGTGAACTCGGATGACTACGCGCCGTTCGAGGAACTGCTGACGGTGCTGGCCAAGCCCTATGAGGACCAGCCGCAGTTCGCGGCCTACGCCGATCCGCCGCTCCCCGAGCAGCGCGTGACGCAGACATTCTGCGGGACGTGAGGTCTTTCCGCCGTCATTGCGAGGAGCGCAGCGACGAAGCAATCCATATCTCCGTGCATGCGGGCCGATGGATTGCTTCGCTTCGCTCGCAATGACGTTGGTGCGCCCCTCACACCGTCACCACGATCTTGCCGAACTGCGTCTTCGACTCCAGGTACCGGTGCGCCTCGGCGATCTCCTCGCACGGAAACGTCCTGGCGATGATCGGCCTCAAGGTGCCATCGGCAAGCCCGTCGAGGATGAACGCCTTCGCCGCGGCGAGCCGGCCGGGATCGCGCACGATCTCGTGCACGAGGTAGCCGCGCAGGGTCAGGCTCTTGCCGAGCACGTTGGCGAGCGGGAACGGCGTCGGCTCAGGACTGAGTCCACCATAATCGATCAGGATGCCGCCGGGCGCCATCGCCGCCGTCAGCGGCACGAAGGCGGGGCCGCCGACGGCATCGAGCACCACGCGCACGCCGTTCGGTCCCGCGATCTGCTCCAGCCTTGATTGCAGATCCTGCTCCACCGACGCGATCACGTGCGCCGCGCCGGCCTCACGCAGCGCCGGCGCCTTGGCCGATGTCCTCGTCACCGCAATCGGGACCGCGCCGATACGGTTGGCGATCTGGATCGCCGCGAGCCCGACGCTGCTCGACGCCGCTGTGATGACGACGAACTCGCCTCGCCCGAGCCTTGCAAGATCGGCCAGCGCACCGAATGCGGTGAGATACTGCATCCACACCGCAGCGGCCGTTTCAAAACCGAGCGCGGGCGGATGCTTGACGACAAGCTCCGCCGGAAAGGTCGCGAGCTCGGCATGGGCCGGCCAGCGCACCAGGTGGATTCACATTCGAAGTGCAACACTTGAGCAAAGGACTCGGCGGGCGTGCGGTAGTCAAGGCATTTGCGCGGGGTGTTGTTGTAGGCGGCGATGAACTGGCGGAATCTGGCGGTCGAGAGGGTTACAAGATCCGTCTTGCGGGGAATAAAGCGGCGCATCCTGCCGATGG
>NZ_JADYVV010000125.1:0-10702 GCF_020194035.1 Bradyrhizobium sp. BRP56 | reverse complement strand
GCTCGAAAGCAAAATCCTAAAACGCAAGAAACCGCGGCCCAACACCCGGCTTTCCTGCAAAATCGAACACTTCATCGAGACAACTTCTGCTTATCTATCGGGCCGATCTGCATTCTTCACGGACGACGCAATGGGACACCTACAAGCGCCTGCTGGCGATCCTCGACCGGCAGAACGGACGCAAGCTGCCGGTGGTCATCAATGTCAAACCGGGCTCCGACCTCACCGTCGCTGCCAGCCTCGGTCGCATCCTGCGCGGTCGCGGCATCGATGCGGCGGTGGCGGCAACCGAGGTCGAGGCGTGCAACGGAAAACCCGAGGAGGAATGCTTTGCACTGAAGCGGCGCGGCGGCCCGCTGGATGCGAAGGAAAAGCTCTCCGGTGTGCCCTGCGAGCTTGCATGTGTATTGATGCTTGCGGGCGGCGTGCATCGCAGCCTGCCGCCCGGCAACCGCGTCATCCTGACCGCAAGGATGCAGATCTACGACCGGCTCGCACCCAACGTCTCTGCCGAGCACCGCGAAAGCCTTACCACAATCTTCACCGATCAGTTCCGGAGATATCTCAGCGAGATGGGGATCGGCCATGAACTGTTCGACGTCACCGCCGACAGGGCGGGTGGCCGTTATGTCGAGGTCCCGGCCTCAGAATGGGCTCGGCTGCATCTCGTGACCCAGTGATCCCGGATCACTGCCGTTCGATTGCTCAGAGCAACCCGATTGCTTACAGCAAGCCGAGGTCGCGCAACTCGCGGCGCATCGGCTCGGGCATCGATGCCACGCTGGCGGCGCTCGACTTGGTGAGATCGGCCGGCGCGGAGTCTGCGGTCAGGTAGCGCCAGCCCTGGAACGGCCGCATCGGCCGCGGCGAGACCGCGATCACCTTGGGCTGCATCACCAGCCGGCAGCGTCCGATGCCGTCCTTGTCGCGGAACGGCTCGATGGCGATGATCTTCTCGCGCGCGGCGATCTCGCCGCGGATCACCCAATAGAGCGAGCCGCCGGCAAGAATCTCTTCCTCGCGCTTCGGCGTCATCCGCGTGATGTGGACGTGACGGAGCGGCAGGCCCTTTTTCTTCGCGGTCGCCATCCGTTCGGCAACCCAGCCCTTGAGTTCCTTGACGGAGTCGCAACCGACGGCGAGCTTGATGAGATGAAGCGGCATGCGCCGGATGTAGCGGCCGGCGCGCGCTTTGAAAAGGGAGCGCTCTCCGCGGCGGTGGATATCGGGACTGGTTTTTCGAGCGAAGCGAAGCCGGAACAGTGCAATGACGGCGGCTCAAGCCGCCGCCATCACGCTCATTGCTCGTTCGCAGCCGCCGGTGCGCTGGCGGCGGCAGGAGGCGGCGCCGACGCGGCCGGGGCCGGCGCGATCTGGACCGGGCGCTTCGCCGCCGGCGGACGCTTCGGGGCTGCGGCGGGCGGCGCGGCGGCGCGCGCGGCCGGCGCTGGTGCGGCGGCGGCCGGCTTTGCCGGCTCGGGCGTCATGATGCTGACCGGCGGCGTGTTCGCCGAGCTCGGAAACTCCGCATTGGTCGGCTTGCCGGTGGGCAATGACTGCGGCAGCGCCGCGACCAGGCCGGAGGCAGCCGATGCCTGGGCGCCGGCCGGCGCGTTCCACGACCCTGCGTAGCGCGTGATCAGGTTCTCGTAGGTCCGCTCGTTCATGTTGGCGATGATCTGATGGTTGTCGCCGAGCGAGCGGAACGCGGGGCACGCGGTCGGCGTGCAGTGGTCGCGCGCCATCAGCGCATAGGCGACCAGGCCGTAGCGGTCATGCTCGATGGCGCGGCGCAGCGCCTGCAACTCGGTGGTCGAATTGCGCTCGGCGGTCGCGAGGTCGCCCAGCGCAGTCAGGCGCGAGACCTGCGCCGCCGCGTAGCTCACCGCCGCTGCCGCCGTATCCGATGAACCGAACAGCACCTTCTCGCAGGCGTTGAGAACGGCGTCTCCGGCGAGGTCGTCGACGCAGGCCAGCGCCGGCACCGTCTGGCTGGTCAGTTGCGCCGTCCGTGTCTCGGCCGGCACCGCCTGCCCACCCGGGCCGAAGCCACGGATCGTCGCGGCGACCGCAACCGCGATCGACAGCAGCGTGATAACGGTCAGTGCGCCGTTGGCGACGGATTTTTCCGCGCGCAGCAGCGTGACCAGAACGACGATCCCAAAGAACCCCGCGGCGGCCAGCGTCAGCCACATCGGGAAGGTCGGTGAGCGCCAGATCTGATCCAGCGAGGAAGCCCAGTTCATGCGCGATGTCCCTCAACGCAGCGTAAGCACAATCGGCGATGGCGAACGCCGCCACCCCGACGTCCAACCTTCAGCACAATGGGTCTGCGAACAGGGCCTTTTGACGGCGGCGGCGCGGAACCCGCTCCAGCCGCCGGCTTGCGCACAACTCCTTCAGGACAGCGCGAGCTGACTCTCCTTGGCCACCCGTTCGAAAGCTTCGGTCGAGCTCTTGATGCGATATTGGCAATCGTCACCGTCGGTCGGCAGCAGACGGATCACTTGATAGGTGCCGCTCGCGGCGGGGCGCGCCACGTTGCTGGCCGTGAAATAGACGGTCTCGCCAATCGAGTACTTATGCTTCAACGCCCTCTCCATTTTCTTAGAGATTGCTGGCTGAGCTGACAGTCCCGATAGCTCAGGCCGGCATTTTGAGAACCCTGCGGCAAGCTAGCACATCGCACCTCCCCAAATCCAGCAGGATTGGGGCATAGCGAAGGTGCGATTTTTGCAGGTTTTTCAGGGCGATAGGCAGCAATTTGCGTGCCAATCGGAAATTGCCCGCCGAGCCGGGCTGGAACCCTGATTCCAGCCGTTCAGGCGGTGTGCGGCAGCCTGCCGTCCGGGCTCGCGCCGTCGACCGCGGCCGGAAGTTGCTGGGCGAGTACCTTGGACAGCTGGTCCACCGGAATGTTGAACCTGGCGGCGAGCTGCTTGACCGTGTCGCTGCCGAGCACCTGCTGGAGTTGCTCAGCCGTGATCGGCAGGTTCTGACCGGTACCGATCCAGGATTTGACCTGCTCGCCGAGCCCGGCCTGCTCGAGCTTGGCGACGATCGCGGACAAGCCGCCCTGCCCGCCATTGCCCAGGACCTCGCCGAGCACGACGGGGATCACCGCCGCGCCAAGCTGGCCAAGCATGCCTTTCAGCTCCGGCGAATTCTCCAGGGAATCGAGAATGCCCATGGTCTAAGTCCTTTCACGACTTGCAAAACCAGCTTTCCGGATTCGATGCCTTTGGCCCCGCGGCGTCAAGCCGCGATCTTTGCGGCCGCTGTCACAATTCGGAAGCGCAGCAACCGTCAGACATCCTCGAATCGGGCGATCCGCAGCGTCTCGGCAACGCCGTCGCGGGTCCATTCCTGGAACGCCGGAAGCTGCATCATGGCATCGACATAGTGCTGCGCTTCGGCCTTCACCGGGATCGCGTAGGTACGGAAGCGATGCACCACGGGCGCGTACATCGCGTCCGCCGCAGAGAATGCGCCGAACAGGAACGGACCCTGCTTGCCGTAGCGCGCATGGCACTCGGCCCAGATCTCCTGGATCCGCGCCACGTTGGCGCGCGCATCATCCGACAGCGCGACGGCGCGGATCGGCCGGTGCAGGTTCATGCCGCATTCGTTGCGCAGCGGCATGAAGCCGGAATGCATCTCCGCCGAGATCGCGCGGGCATGCGCGCGCGCGGCAGGATCCGCAGGCCAGAGCTTCGCCTCGGGAAATCTCTCGGCGAGATATTCGATGATCGCCAGCGAGTCCCACACCGTGACGTCGCCATCGATCAGCGTCGGCACCTTGCCGGCCTTGCTGAAAGAGAGGATGCGGTCCTTGTCGGCTTGGTCCGTGTAGAGCGGAATGAAGACCTCTTCGAACGGGATGTTGTTGGCGCGCAACGCCAGCCAGGGCCGCATCGACCATGACGAATAGTTCTTGTTGCCGATGACGAGCTTGAGCATGTCCGGGAATCCTGTTGCCTCGGTAGTTTGCCATAGTGCATTGCACGCGTTCAACCTGTACATGACGCGGATGCGGCCCGGCGCGGACAGTCAGCCGCGCGCTCACGAAGGAAGGCAACATGACTGGCTATTGGACCGACATCCTGGCCGTCGGCTTCTTTGCGCTGGAATGGCTGGTCTATACCATCACGCTGGAGCACACCGCGTATGGGCGCGACAGCCTATCGGCGCGGATGCATGTCTATCGCGAGATCTGGGTGCGGAATCTGCTCAACCGCGACGCACGGATGGTCGACATGCAGATCATGGCCAGCTTGCAGAACGGCACCGCGTTCTTTGCCTCCACCAGTCTGATCGCGATCGGCGGCGGGCTGGCGCTGTTGCGCGCCACCAATGACGCGCTCGCCGTGCTCGGCGCCCTGCCAGTCAACCTCACGCCCTCGCCCGCTTTGTGGGAGGTCAAGTGCATCGGGCTGATCCTGATCTTCATCTACACCTTCTTCAAATTCGCCTGGGCCTATCGCCTGTTCAACTATGTGGCGATCCTGTTCGGCGCGATGCCGCCGGCCGACCAGCGCGACACGCCGGAGG
The DNA here is from genome assembly GCF_020194035.1 of Bradyrhizobium sp. BRP56. Lineage (NCBI taxonomy): Bacteria > Pseudomonadati > Pseudomonadota > Alphaproteobacteria > Hyphomicrobiales > Nitrobacteraceae > Bradyrhizobium > Bradyrhizobium sp. BRP56. The sequence continues at coordinate 6,151 of NZ_JADYVV010000125.1, read as the reverse complement.
CCGAGGCCCATGTGATCCGCACCACGCGGCTGTTCGAGACCGCAGGCCGGCACTTCAACCGCGGCCAGCGCGCGTTTTTCTTCGCGCTCGGCTATCTCGGCTGGTTCGTCAGCCCCTGGGTGCTGTTCGTCACGACAGCCGCGGTCGTGATCGTGATCTGGCGCCGGCAGTTCGCCTCGAATGCCTGGCAGGCGATGGGAAGCTGACGCGACGGTCGAGGCCGTGCTGCGCTCCCTCTCCCCGTTCTTACGGAGAGAGGGTTGGGGTGAGGGGCTGTTTCCGCATCGACGGAGAGAGACGCGTTCGCGGAGACTCCCCTCACCCGGATTGCATCTGGCGATGCAATCCGGCCTCTCCCCGCACGCGGGGCGAGGCCGAGTGCGCCGCTCGTCCCTGCTCTACGACGCGAAATCGCGCGGGCTGAAATCGAGGTCGAGCACCTTCCATTCGCCGTAGCGATCCCGCGGCAGCATCGCATAGGGTTGGCAGGCCTGCAGCGCATCGGTCGCGCTCTTCAGCAACAGCGGCCCCTTTTCCGAGGCGGTGGCTTCGATCAGCAAGGGTGACGCGGCGAGCCTGCCGTCAGGCTTCATGAACACCCTGAGCTTGATCTTCACGTCATCGCCCGTCCTCAGCGTCGGCGGGAGTTTCAAGCAGGTCTTCAGATGACGGCGGAATTCGGCGACCACGCTCGAGCCGACATCGGCCTGCTCGGTGGCGGCCGCGTCGAAATTGTCTTTGCCGGGTCCGGGGCCGGACGGCGCGCTGGCTGGCGGCTTCACGGAGATATCGGGCGGCAGGCCGAGCATGACGTTGTATTTGACCGAAAGATCAGGCTCGGGCTGCGCATAGGCAGGCGGCGACGCTGCCGCCTGTTGCTGCGCCGTTGGCTGGGGCATCGGTGGCGTTTGCTGTGCTGGCGTAGGTGGCGGCTCGGCCGCGGCACGTTGCGGCGCCGGGCTGGGCTTGGGCGCCGGCGGCGTCGCCTGCTTCTCCGGCGGCTGCGGCGCGGCCTGCTGCTTCTGCGGCGCGGGCGTCTGCGCCGATGGTTCGGGCTTGGCCGAATCCACCGGCTTATCGAGCGACGGCAACTGCAACTCGGGCGTCGGCGACGGGCTCGGTGCCGGTTCGGGCTTGGTCTCGACCTCGGACTTGGCGACCTCCTGCGGCGTCACGATCTCGACCGGGACCGTGTCAGCGGCGACGGGATCGAATTGATGGACCTCCGAATAAAGGAAAATCAGCGCGAGCAGCATCAGGTGCACGAACACCGACGCCATCAGATCCGCGTTTGGCCGAAACTTCATCCCACTCGATCACATCAGTGACGTCTCTCCCCGCCGGGCTACAATACCGGCCGGAACCCGCCTGCCTCAATCCCCATTCGGTCCAAAGCCGCAATCGGCCAGCGGGGCATTAGCATGATCCGGATCAGGACCCAGCCATTTTTCCAAAACTTGATGTTTTCCGAGACTTGATGCTCAGGCAAAGACCCCATGCGTCGCAGGGCCCATCATCGCGCGTCAGCGCTCCCGATCGCCGAGATCTCGCGCATGTCGTCAACCGACAGCTCGAAATCGAAGATGCCGATGTTCTCCTGAAGGCGCTCGAGCTTCGAGGTGCGCGGGATCGCGGAGACATTCTGCTGCACCAGCCAGCGCAGGCTGACCTGGGCCGCGGTCTTGCGATAGCGGTCACCGATCCGCGCGAGCGCGCGGTCGCCCTTGACCCGTCCCTTCGCGATCGGGCTGTAGGCAACGAACGCCATGCCGTGGCGTCGACAGGCCTCGATCACATCGGCCTGGTCCAGGTAAGGATGGTACTCGACCTGGTCGCACGCCAGCGGCTCGGGACATGCCGCCACGGCCTCCTCGATCAGCGCCACGTTGAAATTCGAGACGCCGATATGCCGCGCCAGGCCCGCCTGCCTGACCCGCGCCAGCGCGCCGAGCGTCTCGGCAAGCGGCACCTGTGCATTGGGCCAGTGCAGCAACAACAGATCGACCTCGGTCAGGCGCAGCCGCGCCAGGCTCTCCTTCGCCGACCGTTCGAGATCCTTCGCCATGAAATGCGTGGTCCAGACCTTGGTGGTGACGAACACGTCGTCGCGCTTGATGCCGGAGGCACGCAGCCCCTCGCCGACTTCGCGCTCATTGTCATAGATCTGGGCGGTGTCGATGTGGCGATAGCCGAGCCGCAACGCCTGCTCGACGATGCGGGCGCAGGTCCGCCCGCGCAGCTCCCATGTGCCGAGCCCGATTGCCGGGATCCTGGCACCGTTGCCTTCGACGACATTCATGCGCTCATTATGCGCGCATGACGAGGCCCTGCCAACTCGCAGTTCGGTTCCGCGATGGAACGTTCACCGCTCCGGCTGGTAGCCGTCGGTCAACGTCTTCAGGAAGGCGACAATGTCGGCCTCGTCCTGCGCCGTCATCGCGGGCGTGTCGCCGAGATGGCGCTCGAACGGCGGATCGCTGACGTCGACATTGCCGTGATATTTCTCCGGCAGGTCATCGTACTTGCGCACCGTGCCGTCGGCGCCGCGCGGAAAGACCTTCTCCGGATTGGTATCGCGGAAGTTATAGAAGTCGAGCACCTGCTCGAGGCTCGTGAAGACACCGTTGTGGAAGAACACGCGACGCGTTGCCGTGTTGCGCAAGGTCGGCGTCAGAAACATCCCGCAATATTGCGTCTGCTCGGCAATGTCGGTGCGGTACGGACCGCAGACCCCGAGATCGAAATGATCGGGATCGCGGTTGCCGGCGAGCGCGGCGTTGCGCGGCGCACCGAGCGCCTCATATTGGTGATCGGTGAACAGCGGCGGCAGATCGTCCCGGGTCGGCTGCGACGTATGGCAGCCGCCGCAATTGGCCTTGTCCGGATCATTGAACAATTGCAGGCCGCGCAATTCGCTCTCGTTCAATCGCGCCCTGCCCTCCAGCCAGTAGTCGAACTTGCTGGTGTAGGGATGGAAGCTCAGCTCCTCAACCTGATAGCGCGCGACGGCAAACATCGCCTCCGCGACCAGCAGCCGCGTATTGTCGAAGACACCGGCGCCGAACAGCTCGGCGAAGCGCGGCGCGTAGCTCGCCTGGCGCAGCTTCTGCGCCACGATTTCGATGCTGCCGCCGTCCATCTCGTTGGGATCGAGCAGCGGGAAGATCGCCTGGTCCTGCAGCGTATCGGCGCGGCCGTCCCAGAACAGTCCGCCCTGCGGCACGATGTTGACCGCCGAGGCTGCAGTCCCGGTCGCGACCTTCTTGGCGCGCGGAGCCTGCTGGCCAAGCGCGGCCAGTTGCGCGAAGTCGACGACATTGTCGTCTTCGTCCTTTTCCGGCCCGATGCTGAAATTCGGCTGCCGCTCAAGATAAGTCAGGCCCGGCACGGCGCGTGTCCCTTGCCGGGATTGCGCGGGCCCGCCGAGCATCACCGGCCCATCATTGGGCGGGCCGTAGGCGTGGTCCGGGCTGTGACAGGACGCGCATGACAATGCGCCCGACGAGGACAGCGACGCATCGAAGAAGATCTTCTGGCCGAGCTGCGCCATGGCGGACAGCGGATCGACAGGCGGACGCCTGAGCTGCACCGGGTGCGGATTGGTCCCCGGAAGTCCCTGCGTCTCGACGGCCGCAACAGTGCCGGCCATGCACAGCAGGCCGGCGCCGAGAAGCCACAAGGTGCGGCCGTTCATGTCAGATCCAGTGTCGTTAAGCGTTTTCGCGCGAACCGGAGACCAGTTCGCGCGAGCAGAACGCGTCAGGGCAGAGCTTCGGTTCTGATTGGATCAGAACCGAAGGGCGTTAGTGGTGATGGTGATCGTCCGGCGCGCTGACGATGACGGTGCCGGCGGTCGGATCGAGGAACAGCGTGTCCTGCCGGTACTCGTGATCCTGGCCGTGGCCGCGCTCGAAGTCGAACATGTCGGCGATCGATTCGACGTTGTCGTCGAACGAGCCGCCGCCGAGACGCTGGCCGTGCAGCCAGTTGTCCTCGATGAAGCGCACCACGGACGCCTGCGAGATGCGGGTGTGGCTGACGTAATTCCGCTTGGCGAAGGGCGAGATCACCAGGAACGGGACGCGCGTACCGGGACCGCAGCGGCCGTTCACCGGCAGGCCGTTGAGGCCGTTCGGCTGCGTCTGCTTGCCGATACCGCGGCCGCACTGGCCGGGACCGTTGACCTGGTCGGCGGTGGGATCATACGAGGCGCTGATCGGTGCAAGGTACTGGTGGTCGTACCAGCCGTCGGAGTCGTCATAGGTGATGATGACGGCGGTCTCGCCCCACTCCTTCTGCTTCTGCAGGAAGTTGATCAGCTCGACATTGCCGGCCTGCTCGTCGAGCGGATCGGAGTTGCCGGGATGACCGTCCTGATAGGCCGGCATCTTGATGTAGGAGACGGCCGGGAAGTTGCCGGCCTTCACCGAAGCATAGAAGTCCTCGAGATCGTAGGCATGATTGGCCGGATCGAGCGTCTTGCTGCCGGGCACATGGGTGTGTCCGACCGCATTCACCGAGCTCGGCCGCGCATGGGTCGGGTTGGCGGTCGACTTGTAGTACTGGAACCAGGCGTGGTGCGGGATGTAGTCCACGACGGTGCCGTTGACGTTGCTCGAGAACGTGCTGCGGCCGCAGTTGGTGGTGCCGTTGCTGTTCTTGAGCGTCAGGTCGAAGCCGCCCATGAAGCTGCCCCAGCTGATCTGCTCGGCGTTGAGCAGGTCGCCGATGTTCTTGCTGGTCATCAGGACCTGGCTCGTCGTGCTCGAGCAGGCATCGTAGGCAGGGTCGGTATCACCGATCAGCGTCAGGCCGCCCTGGCCGTCGGCGATCGACGATGACGAGCCGACGATGTTCTGCGCGCCGTTGGTCTGGCCGGAGATCACCTCCAGCGCGCCGGGCGTCGACGGACCAAAGGTGTCGGTCCAGCTGTTGTCGCTCATCGCGAAGTTCTGGGCATAATTCCAGAACGCGGTGACCGTGTTGCCGTCGAAATAGCCCATCACCTGCCCGTTGGTGCCGAACGCGCCGACGCCGCCGGCGGTGCCGCGACCAGTGAATTTCGGAAACAGGTCTTCCTTGCCGTTGTCGACCGCCTGCTGCTCGGGCGTATAGGCGTGGTTCTGCGACTTGGTGTTGGCCTGGGTGCGGTCGAGGCGGAACGGATTGGTTGCGCCGGTGCCGTTGGCCGGATTGGTGTTCGGGTTATTAGTCAACAGATTGGCGCTGGCGAGATTGTTGACCTTCGGCGTATGCGGCTTCGCCGTGAACGGAATCGAGCCGGTCGGGTTGGTCGCAACCGGGTAGGTTGCGAAGTAGTGATCGAACGAGCGGTTCTCGTTGAAGATGACGACGAGATGCTTGATCGGCGTTTGGGTGTGGATCTCGTGCGGATGATGATCGTGGCCGTTATTGCCCTTGTTGTCGTCCTGAGCGGCGGCGCTGCACATTACCGCAGCGGCAGCAACCAGATAGACTCCGACCGTCGAAAGAAATTTGGCTTTCACCGTAGTGCCCCTTTTATTTTTGAAGGATTTATGACGTCGACCTGCGACAAGTTATCCATCGCCGATGACAGCGCTGTGTCGATCGAATGAATGCGACGAACGATGATGTGCGCCGATGTTCGCGTCGGTTGCAGCGAGCATCGGAGGATCAATCTTTGCGCGCATGGCAGACGTCACTCCTCACGCGAGCGGCTATCCGTGGACGCGGCTTCGGTCAGAAGACATGGAATTGAAGGGGTCGCGTTGAAGATGACGGAGGCAGCCAGCAATCAAGTGAACAAGTCATGCGTCGCCGGCAATCGCGGCTGCTGCTCACGCCCAAAATAAATCCGCGCCTTCCGGGGATGTGTCCCGAAAAGCGCGGATGCTTGGTCTTGTGGCGGGCCGCGCTTCGGCGCGGGCGCAGCCGGCCGATATGAGACCGACGCTAGGACACGCGCATGAAGCCGGGAGGTTTCCACGCCCCTTCGCCTGCCGGCAGAATCGATGGCGGTGTGGTTTTCGGCCAGTACAGTCTCATCACCACATAGACCGGGCCATCCGGCGCCGGCAGCCAGTTTGCCTCCTTGTCCGCTCCCGGAGATTTGCTCTGGACGTAGATCGTCAGCGAGCCGTCAGAGCCGCGCTTCATGTGCGGCAGCATC
>NZ_JADYVV010000124.1:0-11001 GCF_020194035.1 Bradyrhizobium sp. BRP56 | reverse complement strand
CCCCGTCAACAGAGTCGCCGACCTGCTCCCGTGGAATTGGAAGGCGACCCAACAGCCCAATGCGGCTGCTGCCTGAGGCGCCGCGGCAGACCGGCGCGACTGCCCGGGGTGCTGGCCGGATGCGTACCACCGACCGGGATTCAATGGCGACCTTCTCCATTGGTTATTGGGCTGGATTTTCGTAAGGAAGGCGTCCTTGAAGCCGACCGGGCCGAGGGCGAAGTTCGGGATGACGAGCGACAAGAACCCCGGCTTGTGGATGATCGGGAAGTCACCGTCGGTCCTCAAATGAAGGGCTTTGCCGGGACAGGTGTGAACCTGCCGCTGATGCCGGGCACCTTTCCGGACTACCCTGCGCCTATTGTCCGCTATGAGACGGGTTGCGAGCGCGTACTCATGCTGGCACGCTGGGGTACTCCGTCCAAACTAGCGAGATCTGACACGTGGCGATTGAAAGATACATCGTTGAGAAGCAAGCCGGCCAGATTAAGACGGCCTTGGGAGGCATTCTCAAGCTCGTTAAGGAGAAGGGAATCGGCAAGGTTACTCTGGTGGTACCCAACAAGAGGAACTTCGAAGACCTCGAATTTGCGAAGGCGCTAGGTCCGGCTGCTAAGGCCTTGGCAAAGGGGCAGCGCGTGGGGGTGACTGAGGGGGTACCGATGGCGCTCGAAAGCGCTTCGACTTTTAGGGACCACGGCGGGGCAGGGACTTTTGGTCGGGGTCCACATATCAACGAAAGACATGGCGAAGCTCGACGACGCGTGGGGCGCACAGGCGATCCTGTATCTACGATGGAACAACGACGAAGCTCAGGAGTGGAAGGCGACTTGGCAGCCCAAGACGATTGGTCCGAAGGGCGAGGAAGGGCAGCCAGGCAGCCTTTCGGAGCCGGTCGAAGAGGCGCTGAAGCGCCTAACCGGCATGATCAACCTTAGCACAGGATTGAGCCATCCGCTGGATATCGCAGAGTCTTGGGCATCAAAGTATTCTTCGATCTCACTAACCGCTCTCTGCTCCCATTCGTCGGCCTGCGTCAGCAATGAGACTCGCTGGAGTGGGCGGAATGCTGCGGCTTGACGGCACAGCGAGGCTATTGCGCGGTAGCGACGCACGTTTTCCTGAATTGCCGATCCTGTCATGATTGATTTGCCCATTCAGCTTACAGCGCGAACATGAGGCGGATCGATTTTCGATTGGTTAGCGGCCGGCCCTGAAAGCATCCATGGTTGGCAAACCCTTGCGATTTCTGCCTCCTCAACGCAGGACGTCTGATTTCCTAGCCGTTCAAGACAATCCACGTGAGATAAAAGCGCGGTCTTCCTTGGCGGGAGTTCACATGAAGCTCTCCGTGACGAAAAATACGGGCAGGGGTGGCGGACTGAGTTTGCCCATCGGCGACGAGCAAGGTCAGTACATCGCAAAATTCCCTTCGTCCAATCTTGTCGGATTGTCGGAAAACGAGTTCGCCGTTCTGGCGTTGTCCGAAATCCTCGGAATGACGTGCCGGAACGCGAGCTTGTCGAAAATCCGATTTCGAAGGAATTCCCGAAGAATTCAACACATTGTCGATCGGCAAGGTCTTGCTGGTGAAGCGTTTCGACCGTGGACCCAAAGGTACCCGAATTCACATCGAAGATTTCGCTCAGGACCTTTGGCCGGCAGCCACTGGCCGCGACAATTACGACCCTGAGCTTGGCTCAGGTGTTTCCACATGACTGACGCGGAGGCCAAGACGGCCTTCAAGGCTATCCGCGGGCCGATATCGTGGGCGGCGAAGGTAAGGTTGCTGAGTCGACGGCGGCGGCTGAATACTCCTCAGCCTGATTGTGCAAGCGCTGTCGAGGCTGTACGCCTCCTGACGATTGATCCGGCGCATGTCGGAGCGTTCATGCAGGCAATCCCAATAGGCGGCTCGCTATTTCGGCGACGTGAAGCCCGCCAACCTCAAGAGGATCGCGTTGACCGCCGTTTTGCCCGTAACCAGAACGGCCAGGGCAAGGTCGCCATCCGCGAGCGCGGCGGCAATTCGGTCCCGTCCGTGTTCGGTTCCGAGAGGCAGGCCGCCGCTTTCATCAAGGCCGGGATCGCCAAAAGCACGGTCGTCAACGCCGACGAAGGGCGCGCCGGGCTGAGATCAATAGGCGTCGCGATGGTCCTCGATAAAGCGGAAGCTCACGTCCGGCTTCCGGCAAAAATCGCAATCAACCTCTTATGTCTCGCTCCATGCGCGGCCGTTCGTTCTCCTGGCGCAGCAGAGCGCCATTTCTGCCGTCACTTTCGGAATGAAAGCAGCGGGGGATGTTGGTCGTGGAGACGATTGCGTCGAGAGGGACTGCCTGCGCCGGGATGCCTGCCAAGGGCAGTCGCAGACCTCATCGTGACTGCGTGACCAGCTCGAGCTGGAGCGCGGCCAGAACGCTGATGTCGTGGCGGTGTTCGACGGCCTCGCCCGCAGCCTGCGCGGCCTGTACCAAGGTTGTCTCTTTGCGTTCGGTCATCAGTTTGTCGGCTTCGATTTGGGCCAGCTGCTTTTCACGCTCATGCGCGGGGAGCGCGGCGGCATCGTCGCTGTTCGTCTCGATAAGTTCGTTCACCTTTTCGGTCAGAGTGTCACGAAGGGCCCAACAAAGCAGCCCAATCACATCGGGAACCTGCCCAGATGCGGTGCCCACAACCCGCGTGTTCGCATCGGGGACGACAGCAATCAGATTGTGTTCCTGGAGGGTGTAAGGCCATGCGATCTCGCTCGCGTTGTCATCAATCATGGCCGATATAGATGGCGCCCCACGTTCCGCCAGTCGTGCGATCAGCGCCGCGGCGTCTCGCTTCTTCGCCTCACTGGGAAATGGCGCACTGCGGATCTGGTGGGCGTGGGCTTCGAGCTCGCGGATGCGCAGGCGCAGACGCTCGAGCGCGTCAATGATCCGCTCGCCTCGCTCTAGAATCTCCGACAGCGTGATTGGAGAGACGGAGGCAAGGCGCGCGGGCGACGGCAGGCCGCCGGGAGCCAGAAAGGCCCGGCAGCGGGATGCCAGGATCCCGCAGTTCCGCATGCGGGCAGCAGCGGTCGCCTCTCGAGCAATGAGGCGACGCAACTTTTCGGTCAGCTCGCTGGCTTGCTTGTCGAGGTCACGGACTTGCTTGTCCTCCTTGTCCGCGCCGGGACGATGGGCGCTGCGAGTCAATATCAGCTGTTGGCGGTGGCTCTCGACGCGATGAAGCTCGGCACGCGTTGCGCGCATCTGCTCCTCAACCGGCAACCACGTTGAACGCGCATCCGCTGCACGATCCACGATCGCCTCAAAACGATGCCGAGCGCCCTCATCGGGCAGCAGGTCGGCGGCGTCATTATGCAAGAAACTCTGGAAACCTATGTGATCATTCACTTGTCGTCTCTCGCCGTTCCGTATCAGATGTCCCATTTTCGGGGCAATGGCTCGCCGTGCATATTTCTATCCCGCTTTCCTCCTCCCGATTGTCATCGGTGTGACGTCGATTTACAGATCGAACCAACGTCAAGGATTGCGCTCGCTGCGGTCGACTCTCGGGAGGAGGGTGCTCTCGCTATTGTCAAGCTCTGTCAATCAAACGACGCCAATTGACCGCCGCCGACGACGAAATGTGCTGCTGCTCAGCTTGGCAAGAAACACCTTGCGCTGGGGCCTGAAGCGAGTTGATCTCCGATGGATGTACAATCGGCTTGATCTCGACGAGGGCCTGATCTGGCGGCGGGCTCGGCAACGATGGGTCCATGTTGCTATGGTCTAGGTGGAGGAGCCAGCCCCGGTTAGGAATCGGTTGGTCGTCACCTCCCGATGGCATCATTCCACACCAGTCGTTCAGCAAGCTCTTTGACCGACGAGGATAAGCGCAGCCTCCGGCTTGGCTGTCCTGCGGAGGTAACGGGATTAAGTCCAGGGGCAGGTTCATCGCGAATTTCTCACCGATGTAGTTTGAACAATGCAAGGCAAGCCAGCCACGGCTCGGTGACCAAGTTCTGGCCGCTGCTCAATGGGATGCATAGGCAATGACAGCCTGCGCCTGGTGCGGAGGTGGTCGGCTTCACCAGCGGGCACCATAAACCTTCGTATCGTTCCATGCCCCCTTTAGATGCCCGGCGTTTCCCTACGTTCAATTGAGCCGCCGATACGATGGTCTTATTTTCAGGATGCGCGGTAGCGCCCCGCTATCGCTGCCCTCCTTGGGCGTTCCTCCCTAGACTTGGGTCGCTTGCGGCAACGTGGGCGGCCCTTCTTTTGTAAGCGGTAAGAAGACGCCATCAGGCGGTTGGTTCCACCGCATGAGCGCGTACCCGCTGCTCTGCAAGCCATAAGCGATACGCTGAAGCGTTACAGCTAACCAAGCGAAGGATCGACATTCTTCATCTTCATTGTCCGAAGCAGTGTTGCGGGCTCGCCCTGGCTCGTCGCCGCCGAAGTCTATGTCGGGCCTTTGTTTGGCTACGGCATTGAAGCCTGGCCCCAATGTCGTGCCGCTGGTGCTGCTCTTGGTGCGGCTGTTGGGGCAGAAGACAGTTGATCGATCGATGTGGCAACTGTGCCAGAGCCTATTCCGTTCTGGCATCTCTGCTGGCTGTGTCACTGGAGTCAGACCTTTTAAAAGTAAGCGGCAAGCTGAGCCCGTCAGTCGGCGCGGCTCAATGGCATGACTGCAGGCCAGCTCACAGCTCGCGGGCATTCACCTCGAGGTCACCGCCCAGTTGTTGAAATTGAAGTTCATTCCTCCTGGTGAAGAAGTAATCTCGACACCGTATTGGACACTACCAACCTTTATGTCGCCAAAGTAGCCCTTCGACTTGATCCACTCTAAGACGCTTTTGATGTCCACCGTGCCGTTGTTGGTCTTCGAGGTGCGGAGCAATGAGATGACCTTGTGACCGTTGAAGCCTTCAAACACGTTCCAGGTCGCTCCACCTATGTTGACATTGCTGTAGACCGGGATCGCGGCTCCCGAAGGGGCGTAATGATACGAGATTGGCTTAACGTTGCCGCCACCGTCGGGATTTCCGGTGTAGTTTGTCCAGAGCATGATTTCGTGCTCGTTTGAGGTGTCCCAAATATCATAGGCGGTGTCCCAAGCGCCACCGGTAGGCACTTGCTGGTTGAAGCTCGAGGTCAAACTCTTGATGGAGCTGAGCGGCTTTCCGACGTTGAAAGTCTCGTGCGGATAGCTCTTGATGCCGGGAGTGTTAGGCTGGTTCGACCACACGCCCCACTGATTGGCGGCGCTCACTGAAATCGTTTGAGGCCCAGCGCCCGCCCCCCATACGTCGTTGTTCCAAGAGTGGATACCGAGTGAAAAGCTTCCGTATGGAGCGCTCGACCTCCAAATCGGAGCTTTCGCCGACCCTGGCGCGGCAACTGATGATGGCCTGGCTTCATTCACGACCTGCGTAAATCGGTCATGATCCTCCTGTGTTTGGACGTCTCCCGTTGGGGACCCTGGCGAACCCGCACCATTTATCCGATTGGCCTCCACAGCGTCTCCTATCTGTTTTGAGAACAAAGTCTGCTGCATACCCGCCGAGCACGTACCCCCAGGGTTCGTGGCCGGTTCGGTCGCAGGCGGCGTCGATAGCTAGAGACTAGGCTCGAATGCTAGGACGGTTGGCTTTCGAGAAGCTGACGAGTTCGAGACGAAAAAGTGAACTCCGTCCCGGTTTTCCGTCTCGGATGAGAACGCTCCATTTGGATGGCCAGCCTCGTTCGAACATACTCGGAGCGAACGTCCGACAAGGAGTGGGAGCACGCATTTCATGTGCCGAAGCCTGCAAATTTGGTGGCTGCTTCCAATTTCAATAACCGGCGACACCCTTATCGCTCATCGGTCTTCATTCGACTGAAAAGGACGAGGTGGGGTAGCTACCGGCGCAGGTGTAGCGGTCAGCCGAAGGCGGAAAGAGCGCGATGCAGAAGCAACATTCGAATCGGAATGCGATGAGAAGTCGTCGGGCCGCATAGGAAAGTCTTGAGTGAGCTGCTCCTTTTCGGCGATCAGCCGAACTCGTTCGGAGAAAAGAGCGAAGAACGGCTAACCCTCGGCAATGCCTCCCAGAAGCGCAATCTATCCGCTCCACTCTCGTAGCCGAGCTGGCTAATCATGATTGGCTCGCCGCCGACGATCAGGCTGAGAGATAGCCGCTTCGCCCAACGAAGTGAACCCGCGGGGGGGGGGCAAACAGATTGAACATATCGTCTTTAGAAGCAAGTGTTCGGCCGTGAACCTACGATACGTGACGCCGCAATTTTGGTGGGGCCAGATCACACATCCGGTAAAAGCAGAAGCCCTCGCTCCGTTCATGCGCTCGATGATCTGGCTAAAATCTGGTGCCTCGAACAGGTTATCGGTGTCGCTCCGGCGAAGGCCGCCATGCAGGCTGTAATGGAGAGTGAAGACATAGGCGTATGCCGTGCACGAGCGCTTTCATTGAAGTGCTTTTCATTGCCACCGCCACCCTCGTCCGCTACCAATGCGTTCGTGATCACATTCACAGTGAGGGTGCAGAGCGCAGTCCAGATCAAGCCCGCTGGCGTGCCGCTCCCGCGGTTCCGCCATGGCGCAAGCTGTGACCAGTCAGTTTGCACGATTCGCCCTTCGCGTTCTCGACACCACGAAATTCCGCACGGCCTGAAGGGGATGGCGATCATGTGCAACAACGAAAGAGATCCAGCCCTGCGCAGCGGCTTTGCTGAGCGGCAGACCTGACGCCCGCCGCGAGCGCCAACTTGGGTCAACCGTTCGCATGGCGACGAGATGTCGCTTGGTTCCAGCACCACTGCATTGATCCGGTGCAGGAACGCCATCGGCGCCCTCGGTGTCTACCAGGCTACATGCTAATTTGCGGAAACATGGCGATCCGCCCAGATCGCATGTTTCTGCTCATTGGGAAAATGTTTGACCGTCGGCCGAGGGCGATGGCCGCGGCAGGATGGCGTGCCAACGCGGATCGCCGTGCCCCTGCGCCATGTTCGGCCGACAAGGACAACCGCGAGGATCAGGTGGGCTGATCGGTGATATGCATGATTGAGAAATAATTGTCCGGGTGATGCAGAACATCGTCGGCATTCACATGTGAGAGCGTGATCGAATTGCCCTCTCCGAGATCAACGACCGTAGTATCAGGGCCAGCCGCCTTGATGTGACTGGCAAGATCGGCAAGCGTATGAATACCGGTGTGATTGATCCCGTCCTCAATATTCAGTTTATCTCCCACCGTGAAGTCCATCACGAAATCCTTGCCGTTCCCACTCGTGAACATGAAGTTGTCGTTGCCCTGATTGCCGAACAGAACATCGTTGCCCTGACCGCCGTACAGAAAATCGTCACCTGCACCACCATGGATTGTGTCGGCTCCCTGATTGCCTTCAAGCTCATCGTCGCCCCCACCGCCGGAGATCAAATCGTTCCCGCCTAGACCCTGAATAAAGTCGCTATCAGCAGTCCCAACGATGTGATCGTTGGTGTTCGTACCGCGGAATGCCATGTCATATTCCTTCGTCGTGTTTTGCCAGGGGAGCCGTCGCGGAAGTGATCAGGCTCGCGCTGATGGACATACACATCGGATCTGACGAAAACCTGACTTGGCTATGCCGTTGCAACACGTCATGCAATGGCGAGCCGTTGTGCAAGTGGTTTCGATAGCCTAGCGGCTCACACTTCTAATGCCGCATGATCAAATTGGTACGCGAAGTGGCGAGGTCGGTCCAGACAGGTGGACAGGACAACACCGGTCGTATCGGGGTAAGCGGCGAAGGCTTGATCACGTAGACCGGCACTATTGGCAAACAGGCAAGTTCGTGCTTGGGCGCTGTTCTCTCCACGTGGCAGACTGGACTTTTGCGAGGATGGCTTCTGTTGGCGGTCCAGCGCACCAAATCATTCTAGCGGCAGCACCGAAAGTGCCGCAATTCCAGACCATCAAAGATCGAGAAGTTCTGGTGCTTTGATTGTCCGCTTTTTGTACTGCCGTTCGCCATGTGGCGCACGCTTCCATGAGTCGCACCTAGCAGTGAGGAGGCGCGTCAGCTTCTCGACAGCTAAATCGGCTAGACTGGAAACGTGGAAGTATTTTGTCCCTGCAAAGCGACGTCAAACTGACGGATTGGGATGGTCCGACCTGAAGACAAAACCGTTGGATGGTCCAGACGTCTCGCGGACGCACTACGCTATGCACCCGGGAGCATTCGAGCTTCTCTGCTCAATCGCGCCCTGCGCGATCAGATCTGAGCACCTAAGCCGGTGTTCCCGCAATTATAGCGTAGGGACAGCTCGCGCATTTGACGGTAAGGCTGTCAAGGGAGAATGAAATGGATCCATCTAACAATATCAACCCATCCGCCGCTCGCACGTGCTTCGTCGAGCCGCAAGAGGCAGGGCAAGCAAACTTTGAGCAGCAGCTTGGACAGATTGAGCCAATTCACCAAACAGCAGCTCCACTGGAGGCTGGATCATCCGGGATTGTGACGGACGGCAATAAGCGAGCGCGGGCTATTCAAGGTAGCGAAAGGTGCGCGGCTGAATCCTTTGTTAGAACGCGCGCTCAACTAGCCGCAACGCTGACCTGTGCAAACGTCGGGGCGCTCGGACGGGAGATCGAGCTGGCTGCTCAACAAGCAGCACATTGGCCAACTACGACTGGGCAGTCAGCCGGCAGTGTCGATCGCAGCCGCATTTTCGATGACGTGGTGGCATCGTCGTATGCGCAGCTGCAACGTTTTCAAGACGACGCCGCCCATTGCAAGCCGCATGCGTTGGAGCATCAGAGCGCGGCGGACCATTTGCGTTTCATGGCGGCTTTGCGTTACGAGCACGCCCCCTGGAACATTTGGGGAGGGCAACGACTTGATCTGGGTCGCACGGCGGCAGGGCACATGAGGGGAGACACAAATTTTTCGCCCTTTGTGTCACTGTCCGAGGACGCCTCGCGACTGCTGCTTTCGCCGGACGATGCCAACGAGTATGGCGCGAAAGCGATCGCGGAAAATGCGAACGAGTTGCACACCTACACGGTGCCGAGGGCCGCTACCTGGACGTCCCAACAGATCGTCGAGATACTTGAGGACGGGACTGAGAATGATGAACCCGATCTGGCATGGGTGAGCGATACGCCAACAGAGGAGCGCGAGGTACTGTTCCTGGGCGGCAATCTGGATGACTATCGGGCCGCTAGCGAACCGAATCCATACAGGAAGCTAGAGACGGAAGGATGAGTGGGGGAGGATCCGGAGGGAACATTTGTGCTGCTGATCTCGAAAGAGTAGATGTCGGCCTGGCCCCAGCTCGTGGAGAACGATTCCTCGGCGTTGACGCGATAGTCGTCGCCGTCGCGCGAGGCTTTGGACACATTGTACCACCAGTGCCCGCCGGTGGCGCGTTCGCTGGTGGAGTAAGTCCCGAGGAGGCCGCCATTGCTCTCGGCGGATAGCGCTTCGGCGATCCGGCTCGGCCCCGGCATCACATCTACACCTGTGGATCAGTTCGAGGCAAGAGACACAAAACACGTACTTTCCCGTTGTGGCTCCGATCGGCCGGGCAGCCCGAAGTTGGTGGGAAAAAGAGTGAATTCGCGACTGCAGCTAAGGCTGCAAGTACTAGCGAACTCAACAGTAGTTTGGACGCGCCGGCGGCCTGCTGTCCGGCGTGATGTATTCGCTCGTGGCGATCGATCAACCTTTTTACCCTTCGCCCACGCACCGAGGCTCGCGAGCGATAGGCCTGACGACGAGCCACTGGTCAATATTGAGCCGTCGATCATCTCGTTGATGCGCGATGTTGTCGCCGCTGCTCCTTTCTCCGGCGCTGCGCTTTCCGAGCGAAAGGGCTAAGGCTTACACCGTTGATGGCGAAGTACGGTCGTCCATGAGGGTGGACTAATTTCAGCGAATTGCAGGCCGAACTCGCCCGGGGCAGCCAGGATCGTTTGCTCTGCTACGCCTTCGACCTCCTGTGGCTGCTCGCCTAGGGCTTGCAAGACGCCGCAATCGAGCGCAAGGCCATGTTGCAGGGGCTCTTCGACACCTGCCAGCTCGAACCGCCGGTTTCTTTTCAGTGAGACGTCAGGGTGATGGACAGAAGCTGTTCGAACACGCGGCGAAGCTCAATACGAGGGCATTATCTCAAAGAAGATGGACGCGCCGCACCGCTCTGACCGCAACGAAGCCTGGCTGAAGGTCAAGACCGTCCGGCGGGCGAGTTTCTGGTTATCGGATTTATCAAAGGCCACGAGTTTCGCCGCGACGAATCTCGGAAAACAGGAGGGCAAAAAAATGATCCACGTGGGCAAAGTCGCGACCGGTTGAAATCGGACGACGTCGAGCAAGATCCCCGAAGGCGCTGGACAGTGTAATTAGTCCAAAAAGTAAATTGAGTAAGCCGCTCAAGAAGCGCAAAGCGACCTGGGTAGAGTCTATTTTTACAGGCGGAAATCGAATGCCACGGACATGACCTCCGAAGTCTTCTTCGCGCGAGTACGCTCAAAGTATTATCGCGGTCGTAACCTAGGTTGTGGAAACGATCATTATAACTTCATACGCTCATCGCAAAGGTGAGCCCTCAACGCTCCCGAGAAAATACGGAGCGCATTATGAAGAAAACCAGAAATAGGGCGAAGCAAACCACATCGCTGCAGGACCGGCTCAATGCGTTTGCCGACCATATCTTCCACAAGGCAGCGCGGCTTCCGCCAGGCGTCGAGCGCGACCAGCTGCTGAAGCGTGCGCGGAGGGCGGAGATCGCAGCTGACATCGATCAATGGGTATCGTCTTCAGGTTTGCAGTCGCCAACATAGGGCTTGGAGACTTCTCCTCCTCCAAGTTCTGTAAGGGCCCTCGTATCCGGCGGGGGCCCTTCGTTTGTGTGCCGAGTATGAACGACAGCTTGGAGGTGGAAGTCCTCTACCCAGCCTGATGGCGGCGAAGGGTTAGCGAAGCGCAAGGGCATCATCGCGAGGTGGGGTCTGAAGAAAGCGTGGAGCAAAGC
>NZ_JADYVV010000123.1:0-11327 GCF_020194035.1 Bradyrhizobium sp. BRP56 | reverse complement strand
AGGCAAAACCGCGCGCCAACAGAACCCGCATTCAAAGGGATCGCTCGCCTTCGCCGCATGGGTCATCGCTCGTCTTGGCGGCTGGACCGGTTACTATGACAAACCCGGCCCAAAAACCATGCGCCGGGGCCTCGACGACTTCCAGCGCATCAAATACGGCTCGACCCTGAGACTCCAAAATGTGTGAATCGGAGAGCCGCACGCGGGGCGAGGTGAAGCGGAGTCCGTCGCCGATTCCGAGTAAAGTCATCTCGTTCTAACGCCCGCGATGCTTGGCCCGCCACGCAGGTCCCGGACCGCGCATGTAATGCGCCTCGGGCCGGTAGCCGCTGATCGGCTCCTCGCCGATCCGGGCGAGGAATGCGAGCAGCCCTTCAGCGGCGCGGCGCGGCAGGGCAGCGATGAACGAAACTGTGCGCATCTCAGTAGTCCCATTTCTCGCCGAGCACGACCGGCGCCCGTGGATATCTCTCGGCGTCGCCGCCGAGCATGCCGACGTTGAGGTTGGTCCGCGCCCAATCCTCGTGGCCGCGATGCAGCAGCAGCTCATTGCGGAGCCGATGAATCTTGGCGGCGGCGATCGCGCGGTGAACAGTCCTGAAGACGAGGCCGATCCGCCTGACGGTTCGCCGCAGCATCAAGGGCATGGCGCCGGCCGAACCGTGCGGCCGGGCATCGTGGTAATGGAGCAAGGTCATGTGCCACCTTCCCGTTTGGCGGCGCGCGCGAGCGCGCCGCATCACGGCAAAAGATGCGGGGAAGGCCGTAGGAATTCGAGAGCAGCCGCGGCCCTGTCACATAGCCGCGGCATAAGCGTCCGGCCGCGGTCCGTGCATCGCGGTCATGCCGCAAATCGCGAGATTTCGGACAATTTTACCCTCGATCAGCGGCGCGAGGGGCAGGTTTACGGTCGGCGGCAAGACCGGTAACCTTGCCTCCCAATGCGACGTGGAGAGTGCCCATGCGGCCCAAGGATCAGATCAACTGGATGCTGTCGGATGCGATCGAGGCGCTCGCCCGCGCCGAACGGTTGCACCAGAGCTTCCTCAATTTGCACCCGCGCGCGGGAAGCACCGAGCCGAGCTGGGAACCGCCGACCGACGTGATCGAGACCGAGGATGAAATCCTGATCCTGGTCGCGTTGCCGGGGGTCGATCCCGACGAGGTCGAGGCCGCGCTCGACGGCGGCACGCTGGTGATCTCCGGCCGCCGCACCCTGCCCCCTGAACTCCGCAACGCCCGCATCCTGCGCCTCGAACTGCCGCAGGGCCGGTTCGAGCGCCGCATCGCGCTGCCGACCGGCCGCTACACCATCAGCCGCTTTGCCGCGCATGGTTGCGTCGGCCTGCGGCTCGGAAAGTCGAGCTAAAGGATTTCGACATGGCTGCCTCAGACGTTTCAAGCCCAGCATCGACTTCGACGCCGATCCCGAGCGACGCGCTGATCATCGTCCCGGTGCGCAACACCGTGCTGTTTCCGGATGTCATCATTCCGATCACGATCGCCCGCGCGACCTCGATTGCCGCGGCCCAGCAGGCGGTACGCGAGCAGCGGCCGATCGGCATCCTGCTGCAGCGTGATGCCGAAACCAACGATCCCGGCCCCGACGGGCTTTACCGCGTCGGCACAACAGCCAATATCGTGCGCTACATCACCGGCGCCGACGACACTCATCACTTGGTCTGCCAGGGCGTGCAGCGTATGCGCGTGCTCGACTATCTGCCGGGCACGCCGTTCCTCGCGGCCCGCGTGCTGCAAATCCCGGAGCCGACCACCACCTCGCCCGAGATCGAGGCGCGCTTCCTCAATCTGCAGCGCCAGGCGCTGGAGGCCGCGCAATTGCTGCCGCAAGTGCCGCAGGAGCTGATCGCCGCGCTGCAGGGCACCACCTCGCCGGCAACCCTTGCCGACCTTGCGACGTCCTACATGGACATCAAGCCGTCGGAGAAGCAGGACATCCTGGAAACCATCGATCTCGTGGCGCGGATGGACAAGGTGTCGCGTCACCTCGCCGAGCGCATCGAGGTGCTGCGGCTGAGCCAGGAGATCGGGCAGAAGACCAAGGCCGTGTTCGACGAGCGGCAGCGCGAGGCGATCCTGCGCGAGCAGATGGCGACGATCCAGCGCCAGCTCGGCGAAGGCGACGGCAAGGCTGCGGAAGTCACCGAGCTGACCAAGGCGATCGTGGAGGCCAAGATGCCGCCGGAGGCCGAAAGCCAGGCGCAGAAGGAACTGCGCCGCTACGAGCGGATGCCGGAGGCCGCGGCCGAATCCGGCATGGTGCGCAGCTATCTCGACTGGCTGATCGATCTGCCCTGGAGCATTCCGGAGGAGAAGCCGATCGACATCGCGGAGGCGCGCAAGATCCTCGACCAAGACCATTATGGCCTCGAGAAGATCAAGAGCCGCATCATCGAATATCTCGCGGTGCGCAAGCTCGCGCCCGGCGGCAAGGCGCCGATCCTGTGCTTCCTCGGGCCGCCCGGCGTCGGCAAGACGTCACTCGGCCAATCGATCGCGCGCGCGATGGCGCGGCCGTTCGTCCGCGTCTCGCTCGGCGGCGTGCATGACGAGGCCGAGATCCGCGGCCATCGCCGCACCTACATCGGGGCGCTGCCCGGCAACATCATCCAGGCGATCAAGAAGGCCGGCGCGCGCAATTGCGTGATGATGCTGGACGAGATCGACAAGATGGGCCGCGGCATCCAGGGCGATCCGTCGGCCGCGATGCTCGAAGTGCTCGACCCCGAGCAGAACAGCACCTTCCGCGACAATTATCTCGGCGTGCCGTTCGACCTCTCGCGCGTCGTGTTCATCGCCACCGCCAACATGCTCGATGGCGTCCCCGGCCCGCTGCTCGACCGCATGGAGCTGATCAGCCTTGCCGGCTACACCGAGGACGAGAAGCTCGAGATCGCCAAGCGCTATCTGGTCCGCCGCCAGCTCGAGGCCAACGGGATCAAGGCCGAGCAGGTCGAGATCGATGCGGATGCGCTGCGGCTGATCATCCGCAGTTACACCCGCGAGGCCGGCGTGCGCAACCTGGAGCGCGAGATCGGCAAGGTGCTGCGCAACGTCGCGGTGCAGATCGCCGAAGGCAGCACCAGCCACGTCACCATCGCGCCTAAGGACATCGTCTCGCTGCTCGGCCAGCCGAGGTTCGAGAACGAGATCGCGATGCGCACCAGCATCCCGGGCGTTGCCACCGGCCTGGCCTGGACCCCGGTCGGCGGCGACATCCTGTTCATCGAGGCGTCGCGCACGCCGGGCCGCGGTGCACTGATCCTCACCGGCCAGCTCGGCGAGGTGATGCGCGAGAGCGTGCAGGCCGCGCTGACCCTGGTGAAGAGCCGGGTGTCCCAGCTCGGCATCGACCCCGGCGTGTTCGAGAAGAGCGACATCCACGTCCACGTTCCCGCTGGTGCTACGCCGAAGGACGGTCCGAGCGCGGGCGTTGCGATGTTCACCGCCCTCACCTCGCTGTTGACCGACCGCACGGTGCGCAGCGACACCGCGATGACCGGCGAGATCTCGCTGCGCGGCCTCGTGCTGCCGGTCGGCGGCATCAAGGAGAAGGTGGTCGCGGCCGCAGCCGCCGGCCTGACCCGGGTGATGCTGCCGGCGCGCAACAAACGCGACTTCGACGACATCCCCGCCGGCGCCCGCGCCAAGCTGGAGTTCATCTGGCTCGAACGGGTCGACGAAGCGATCGCAGCAGCGCTGGAGGCCGCCAAGACGACGCCCGCCGCCGCGGAGTGATCGCGTCTCAAACGCAACAAGAGGGCGTGACAGTGATCGCTGTCACGCCCTCTTGCGTTACAGATAGCGGAGCGGTGGCGCTCAGCTCTTGCCCATGCATTCTTCGATGTAGAACCAGCGGTCGTCGCCGGTCAGGCCCTTCGACTTCACCTCGGCGCGGCAAGCCTTCAGCTTTGGCTTGTTGGCCTTCCACCTCGCCTTCATGTCCTTCAGCTTCTGCATGGTGAGCTTGACCTTCGACGGCTTGGCCTCGGTGGTCTGGGCTGACGCGGTGTGCAGCGAGCCGGCGAGAAGCAGGGCGGCCACAAGACAGCTTGCGGTACGAAACATGACTGAAATGTCCCTTGATTATCTGTTGAATTGAACGGCGTAGAGCTTCTTGTTTGACGCGTCTTCTTCACGCGAACCGGCATCCACTTCGCTCGAAAACGCCTCAGGCCGCGCGCGAGATACCAGATGGTCCGCGCGCGGCCTGAACTGCGATCAGAGGATTTTGACCGCGCTGAGCAGCGTCATGTAGACGCCCCACGCCAGCGGAATGCCGACGAACAGCCAGAACAGCGCCGCCTTGGCATCGAGCCCGCCGAACCCGATCCCGTAGGAACCGTGCGGTCCGGCCGCCGCGGCGCTGGCGCTCGCATCCTGCAGCTTGGCGACCTCGGCGTCGCTCATATGCCATTTCGAATCGACCGGCTTGATCAGGTAGTTGCAGATCAGGCCCGCGATCAGCATGGCGCACAGGATGTACATCGTGGTGTTGTAGAGCTGGTCGCGCGGCACGCCGGCGGCAAGCTGGAACTCGCGGATGTAGTTCACCACGACAGGACCGATGATGCCGGCGGTCGACCATGCCGTCAGCAGACGTCCGTGGATGGCGCCGACGAACTGGGTGCCGAACATGTCGGCGAGATAGGCCGGCACGGTGGCGAAGCCGCCGCCATACATCGACAGGATGATGCCGAAGCCGAGCACGAACAACAGCTTCGATCCCATCGCGGCGAAGGTCGGCGCCAGCGCGTAGAGCGCGATGCCAAGGATGAAGAACGTGTAGTAGGTGTTCTTGCGGCCGATCTTGTCCGACAGCGACGCCCAGAAGAAGCGGCCGCCGATGTTGAACAGCGACAGCAATCCGGCAAAGCCGGCCGCGATCGCCGCGATCTGCGCCTTCTGTCCGGCATCGAGCTGGTTGAAGCCGACATTGGGCAGGCCGATCAGCTTGCCCGCGAAGATCTCCTGCAGCATCGGCGAGGCCATGCCGATCACGCCGATACCCGCCGACACGTTCAGGCAGAGCACCCACCAGATCAGCCAGAATTGCGGCGTCTTGTGCGCGTTGTCGAGATGGACGTGCTTGCTCGAGATCATCGCGTTGGCCTTCGTCGGCGGCGTCCAGCCCTCGGGCTGCCAGCCGGCCGGCGGAATGCGATAGCGGAACGCGCCGATCATCATGAACACGAAGTAGATCGCGCCCATGGCGAGGAAGGTCTCCCAGACGCCGACCGAGGTCGGGGTCTTGAAGTAGTTCATCAGCCTGTCGGCAAGCGGGGCGCCGATCATCGCGCCGCCGCCGAAGCCCATGATCGCCATGCCGGTCGCCATGCCGCGCCGGTCGGGGAACCATTTCACCAGCGTCGACACCGGCGAGATGTAGCCGAGGCCGAGGCCGACGCCGCCGATCACGCCGGAGCCGAGCCACATCAGCCAGAGCTGGTGCGTGTAGACGCCGAGCGCGCCGATCACGAGACCGCCGGCCCAGCACAGCGCCGCGACGAAGCCGGCCTTGCGCGGACCGACCTTCTCGAGCCAGCCGCCCCAGATCGCGGCGGAGACGCCGAGCAGCACGAAGAACAGCGTGTACATCCACCCGAGGCTCGCGACCTTCCAGTCGCAGGTGGTGGTGAACAGCTCCTGCACCAGCGAGATGTCGGGGCACGCCTTCGGCGCAGTCAGGCCGATCGCGCGCGACAGCGGCAGCCAGAACACCGAGAAGCCGTAAGCCATGCCGATGCACAGATGGATGCAGAGCGCGGCCGGCGGCACCAGCCAGCGGTTGAAGCCGGCGGTCGCGATTGTATGTTCCTTGTCGAGGAAACCTGCGCCTGTCGCGGATACGCGTCCGGCGCTGCTCACTGTGGTCATTGACACCTCCCCTGCAGCCGCCATTACGACAGGCGCATCTGCGTCTTCGATCCCGTCTCAGCCCATTGCGGCCAGCGTCAGCCGGCTGCGCCGCACATTTCCTCAATGCGCCGGGACCAACCACGCACATTCCGGAAATGCTAACCCCCAATACGACCGGATATGCCCGGCCGTGCAGCCCGTGATCTGGGCACGGGCCCAGTCGTTGTCCGTCGATGCGCCCACACTCGAGCACAACGCCATCACCACAACCCGGCGGACATTATCAATTCGCGCAGAATGGAAAATAGGTGTCGATAGGCAAAAGGTAGATATCAAGCTGCATCTAGCGCGTACGCGGCAACGCAGCATTCGAATTGCCTATCGCTCCATTGATCTTCTCGATCAAGAAAACGATCCGGGCGTCGCTTCGTTCGGTGATCTCGACCTTGTCACCGGTCTCCTGGATCAGGGCCGGGATATCGATCACCGAAAGCGGATCGGTGCAGTGCACCTCGAGGAAATCTCCCGCCGTCACGCTCCGGAGGGCCTTGCGCGTCTTCAGCGCCGGCAGCGGGCATTTCAGGCCGGTGAGATCGAGCTTCGTCGTTGTCATGGTTCGACCATGGCGAAGCCGTCCTGCATCGTCAACGCCGCCTCCTCGTCCACGTCAGCCTTCGGCCGGAGCCGACGCGAGCACGTCGTCGACGGGGATCGCGGCGCGCAGCATCAATTCGGCAACGTCCTCGATGTCGTCGAGATGCGCGACCGGCAGCGTGGTTGCAACGGCGACATCGCTGGCAATCCCGACCACGCGCGGGTCGTCGGGAAACAGCAGCGGCTTGCCGTTGGCGGCGCGGTACACCTCGATCTTGTTGATCGGCTCGCGCTTGAAGCCTTCGACCACGACCAGATCGACTTGCGCCATCTTGGCGAGCAGCTCCGGCAGCCGCGGCTCATCGGCGCCGCGCAGCTCGTGCATCAGCGCCCAGCGCCGCGTCGAGGACACCAGCACCTCGGTTGCACCGGACTGCCGGTGCACCCAGGAGTCCTTGCCGGGCACGTCGACATCGAATTCATGGTGGGCGTGCTTGATCACGGAAACGCGCAGGCCGCGGCCCAGCAGGCAGGGGATCACCCGCGACAGCAGGGTGGTCTTGCCGGCACCGCTCCAGCCCGCGAGGCCAATCACTTTCATACGCGTCTCCGAAGACATGCCAATCGTTAGGGTATCCACGCCCGCGGTTCCGCCCGACATGGATGGCCGGGACCAGCCGTGACGGCGGAAGGCCGCGACTTGCGCCCAACGCTGCTTATATCAGCCTTGGAGCAATGTCATGCCAGGCTCGCCGGCGGATGAGGATGGGCTGGCTCGCTAGAGGACTGCCCTCGGAAACTCCTGCAGCAGCTGCGCCCACAGCACCGCGAACGCGATCAGGCCACAGACCCCAAGCGCCGCGGTGAATCTCGGCAATCGGCCGATGGCGACGAGCAGCCAGGCCGGCAGGAAGAACAGGCCGAACACCATGCCGAGCGGAAACACCGCCAGCCACTGGAAGCCGGTGCCGTCGCCAGGCGGCACATGGGCGATGACGTAGAAGGTGTAGAGCCAGAACAAGGTGCCGGCCGCCGCGACGAGCGCGGCAATCTTGCGAAAATTGACGGTGTCGAATGCCATGATCGATTGGTCGCCGCAATCGGCGAACCCGTTCACGGGCCGCCGCGCAAGTCGGGCTCGGCTCGCTATCCCGCAGGGTCAGTCGGTTCGTTGACTGACCGGCCGCCCCGGCTTGGCCAGCCTTGCCGATCGGCTCTCTCTCGGGGGCTGGTCACGCATCCGCAGCCTCTTCCGCGGCCGCTGCGTATCGACTGCCAGCACTTCTTCCAGCGTTGTATTTCTAAAACGAAGCCTTCTTAACATCGCTCCGCTCCTCGAGCGGGTGGGAGCCCCATCGGTCGCTCAACCACCGACATCCACAACAGGGCCCATGTCGGTGACAAGAGATAACCAGCGACGGGACGGTTTGCTCCAATGCATGTTGCAGCCCCCGCTCACGTCACGCGCGATCCCGCTATCCAGCGGATTTACCTCGAAATTTCCGATACGCAGGGCGATCGGAACACGATAATGTGCAGCATGGAGGACTATGTATGCCTCGCTCGCCTTCGATTGTGCCGCATTCAATCGATCATGACACCTATCTGGTGCTGAACGATTTTGGCCGACTGGGCCGTGCCTGGAGCGAAACCGACGAAGAAGGCACTGACCGGAAAACGCTGATCCGGCGCCTGCTGGATGACCAGTACAGCCGTCCGGTCCGCATCGTGGCCTTCAATACCAACGAAGGATGGTCGCGCGACGTCACGACCGACATTGCCGACGAGCTTCGGCGCCGTTTCGTCGAATACGAAGAGGTCCCGCGCTCCGTGCTGGAGTTCGTGGAGACGGCAATGCGGCACTGAGCTGGATCCGCAGCGCGCGGGCCTTCTCACAACGCGATCGTTCGGCCCCGGCAAGCATCCGCCAAACGGCAATTTTCCGAGCAATCTCAACGCGATCCGGCTGCCTCGCGGCGCCGCTCCGCCATAAGGCAATATTAAGAGCATTTGCCTTACCTGTTCTCCCGTTCAACGGGAGACCGGTCCAGTGCGTAATCGTGGTGACGTTCGAGACGCCGTAAGCCTGACAAACCGGGTTCTGGTCACGGCGATCTTTCTGGCATCGGGCGCGGCATCGCTGATCCTGCAGGTTCTCTGGTTCAAGCAACTGCAATTCGTGCTGGGAAGCGCGACCGTCTCCGTCAGCGTCACGGTGGCAAGCTTCTTCTTCGGTCTCTCGCTGGGCAGCGCCCTGGGAGGCCGGATCGCCGACACCGTCAGCCGCCCCCTGAAAATTTACGGGTTGCTCGAACTCGCCCTCGCCCTCGTTTCTCTCGCGGTCACCGCGTTTCTGTCGCATTGGCCGACATGGGTGGGCTGGCTGTCACCGATGCTGGATCTGGAGTCGCCATTCCGGCTGCCTCTCATGGTCGCCGTGTCGCTCGCCATCCTGTCGCTACCGACGATGTTGATGGGCGCGACCCTGCCCTTCCTGGTGAGATTCCTGACCCACACACAAACCGACCTCGCCAATCGCATCGGTCTGCTCTACGGGTTCAATACCCTCGGCGCCGCCCTCGGCACCCTGGTTGTCGGCTTTGTGCTGATGGGCCTTTGGGGCATCGCGGGATCGAGCCTGGTTGCGGCAACGCTGTACATCTGCGTCGGCGTTGTGGCCCTGCTCGTTGCGCGCGACGCAACTCCGCTCTTGCCGGTTGCGGCACGGGCGCCGGTGCAAACCGCCGCGACCGCGCGTGACAGGACGTCGATCCTGATCTGGATTTTCGCGTGCTCCGGTTTTGTATCGATCGCCTATGAGGTCGTCTGGTTCCGATTCCTGACCAATGTCAGCACCTCGAGCGTCTACGCCTTCTCGGGCATGCTCGGCGTTTACCTGCTGGGGCTCGTGATCGGTGCCCTGATCTGCGCCAGGCTACTCGCCCCCCGCAAGGATCAATTGCTGCGATACTTCGCCGTGACGCAGCTGCTGATCGCGGTTGCGGCCACGCTGACCGTCGGAATACTCGGCAAGGCGCGGACCATGGGAGTGGCACTGTCTCCCATCGTATCGGGCCTGCTTCCAGTCCCGGTGCAGGAGCTGTTGGGAGGTGACGTTTCATTCTTCCTGGTCTGCGCTGTCGCCCTGTTGCTGCCGACGACGCTGATCGGCATCAGCTTTCCCCTGGCTAGCGAACTGACCGTGATGCAGATGAGCGCGCTGGGCCGCAGGATCGGCACGCTCTACGCCTTGAACACGATTGGCGGCGTCGTGGGCTCGCTGGCGGCGGGGTTTCTGCTGATCCCGTATCTGGGCAGCCAGGGCGCACTCACCGCGCTGATTGTCGTGAACGTCCTGCTGTTCGTCGCGACCACCGTGTCGCAGCCGGATCTTCTGAGAGAAAGGAGCCTGTGGCGGCAGGGGACGATCGCCGCGAGCGTCATCGCCGTAGCGCTGCTGCTCTTCACCCCGCACTATCTGGAGCGGGTCCTGACCGCGATCGAAGGCGCCAATGTGCTCGAGTTGCGGGAAACCCGGCAAGCGACGTTTGCGGTGGTCGAGTATCGCGAGAAGGCGGCGGGCACCTATCAGCAGTTGGTGGTGAATTCGAAGAGCTATGCCAACAACCGTCCCGAGGGCAGACGCTACATGGCCGCGATGGGGCACTATCCCATTCTGCTGCACCGGGGCCCGGTTGAAACGGCTGTCGTCATTTGCATCGGGACCGGAACCACGGTGGGAGCGGTGAGCACCCATGAGGAATTGCAATCCATCGACGCGGTCGATCTGGCATCGACGGTGTTCGAATTCGCGCCCCACTTCGTGCCGATCAACAAGCAATTCTATCAAAATCCCAAGGTCCATCAGATCGTCGCGGACGGGCGCCACTTCCTGCTGGGGACCAAGGAAACATTTGACGTCATCACGCTCGAGCCGCCACCGCCCCATGATGCCGGCGTCATCAACCTCTACACGGAGGAATTCTATGCGCTGGCAAAGCAGAAGATGCGTCCCGGCGGCGTTCTCGCGCAATGGGTGCCGCTGGATTTCAACCGCGGCATTCTTCCGAAGATGATACTCAAGGCCATGATGGGCCAGTTCAAGCATGTCTCGCTGTGGCTGCCGTCCAGAATGGAAGGCGTGGCGATCGCCTCCGATAAACCGTTGAACATCGATCCGCGCGAGCTCGCCATGCGCATGTCGAAGCCCGCGGTGGCTGAAGACCTGACGGCAAACGGCCTCGGCTCGCCCGAGGATTTCCTGGCGACATTCATCGCCGCCGATGAAAAACTCGCGGCCTTTGTCGGGGATGTGCCGACCCTCACGGATGATCGGCCGCGTCTCGAATATTACAACTGGTATCCGCTGGGTTCGGTCAGCGTGGACGAACTGAAGCGCCTCCGCGAGCCGGTGGAAGCCTACCTTGCCGACCGTTCCATCGACGAGGCCCGTCTCAACACCGCGCGCACGGTGGCCAACGCGATCCTGGACGAGCACAAGGCCACGGCCGACGGCGACAGGTCCGCCGCCCGGGCAGCGCTTCGCCTGGCCGTCAAACTGGACCCGGACAATTCCTATGTCGACTTCCTGGACCGCAAGCTGAGCGAGTGATCAGGGTGCCTCCGGCACACCGCATCAGGAAGTCCCTGAATGTCGCGAGAATGCGGATGTTCTGACTCACAGCTAGCGCAACAAACTCATTGTCGTCCCTGCGAAAGCACTAGGTGTCTGGTCCCGGAGTGTGGGGGAATCAGCCAAACTGGTCCTTCATTCCGGGAGGACCTATGGGCCAGATACTCCATGGCAGCGCCACGACCACGCACGCGATCCGAGCGGCAATACAGCGATCGAA
>NZ_JADYVV010000122.1:0-11390 GCF_020194035.1 Bradyrhizobium sp. BRP56 | reverse complement strand
TCCAAAAATGCTATCGCGGTATCGCATGCTCGGCCTTCTGTGTCTCGACAACCAGAAAAGGCCGATTTGCCTCGGTCTTGCCGAGCATGCACCGCGACATAGTGAATCATTCCCCGGACAGCCCTGCTTGCGGGGGAGGGTTGGGAGAGGGGCGCACTTGCTCCGCATCCAGTTAGAGCGGCGACACCTGCTGCGCGCTGATGCAACAGCATCATCCAATCTCTGACACCACGCCCGGGGCCACCCCTCTCCCCAACCCTCTCCCGCAAGGGGAGAGGAGCCTGAGAGGGTGCTCACCTCACGAAAACGTCCCCGCCTCCGCGCAATTGGTCAGCCGCGCAGGCACGCCGATGGCGGTGCAGCCGGCGGGCACATCCGTCGTCACCAGAGCGCCGGCGCCGATCCTGGCGAAATCGCCGATGGAGAGATGTCCGATCACCGTGGCGCCGGCGCTGAGCAGCACGCCGTGGCCGATCTTCGGCGCGCGGCGCGGATCATCCTGATGCCGCGCGATGGTGACGTTCTGCAAAATCGTGACCTCGTCGCCGACCGAGGCCAGCGCGCCGATGATGATGCCGGTGCCGTGATCGAGGAAAACCGCGGTTCCAATCCGGGCCGACGGGTGAATGCTGATCTGCAATTGGTCCGCCGTCGCGCTTTGCATCATGAGCGCAAGGTCGGGGCGGTCCTGGCGCCACAGCCAGTTCGACACCCGCCAGGCCTGCAGCGCGACGAAACCCTTGAAGTTGAGCAGCGGCGGCAGGAAGCCCGTGATCGCGGGATCACGGCGCACGATGGCCGTGAGATCGGTGGCCGCGGCATCGACCAGCACGGGCTCGGCCGCATAGGCTTCGCGGGCGGTCCGCGCGAACTGCGCGCGATCCCCTTCCGCGCGGCTGATATGCCGGCCGATCAGAAAAGCGAGCGCACCGCCGAGGTCGCCCTGATCGAGGATGAAGGCGGCCGACGCCTCGAGGAACGGATCGGCCGCGATCGCCGCCTCCGCCTCGCGCCGGATCGCAAGCCAAAGCTCGCCGGCCGTCACTGTCGCTGATCCCGCCATGGTCTTCACCTCATCGTCCGGATCCCAAACGATAGAGTGGGCGTCACCATCCCAAAATGCAAACCGCCCGCTTGCTCATCGCAAACGGGCGGCTCAGGGCCATCAGGTTCTATGGGGGCACATCGCCTGAAGGCTAGCTGTTGCCTCGCGTGATCAGCTCTGCGGCGGCTGGTCGGTCGGCGGGGTCGGACGGGTCTTGTGCTGCGCCATGAAGGCGTCGAACTCTTCCTTGTCCTTGGCGTGGCGCAGGCGATCGAGGAAGTTCTTGAACTCGACCTGCTCCTCCTCGAGACGGCGCAGCGTATCCTGGCGGTACTCGTCGAAGGCGCGGTTGCCGCTGGAGGGCGGACCGAAGCCGCCGAACGGGAAGCCGCGGCGCTCCATGCGGCTCTTCATCCGCTCCATCTTGTCCTGCATCCGCTCCATCTTGTTCTGCCAGCGATCCATGTCGTTGTGACTCCAACAGGCCATCTTTCTGCTCCCGAGTGTGAAAAAGAGAAGGGCGAGGCCGATCGGCCACCAGATCATGAAGCCAAGGATGATCCCGGCGATCTTCAGGGGATGCCACGGCGTCGCGTAGAAGTAGGGACGGTAGGGCTCTTCGACGGGGCCGCGCCAGCGATTGACATCAGCGGTGTAGGCCATTTCCTTCTCCATCACGGCATCACGCCGTTGTGAATGTAAATAACATTTACATAGGTAGCCGATCCCTTGGGAAAGTCAAGCAGCGCGGGTGACGCACCCCTCGGATTATTTTTGGCTTGGCCGTTGAACCTTATTTCGGCTTACCCCACGGACCGGCCGGCTTGTCGTCGGCGGCCGCGGTTCCAGGCCGGCGGTCGGTCGGGAAGCCGAGGCCGCGCAGATAGATCAGCACTTCGGCCTCGAGCAGATCCTCCGGCGACATCGGCAGCTTGCGCCGCGCGGCATCGCCGCGGCCGAACAACGAGGCGACGCCGTGCGACATTGCCCAGATGTGCAGCGCCATCATCATCGCCGGCGGACGCGGCATGCCGGGCGGCGCCAGTGCCGCGAGCCGTTCGGCAGCGGCGCGGATGATCGCGAAGGCGCGCTCGCTTGCGGCCATCAAGGTTGGATTGGAATCGACCGGCAGGCCGGATTCGAACATCGCGGAATAGAACGCGGGCTCCTCGCGGGCGAAGGCGAGATAGGCCTTGCCGACCCGCTCGAACGCCGTGACGGTGTCGGGGCGGCCGTCGTCCCAGGCCTGCGTCAACAGCGATTCGAACTGCTCGAAACCGCGCTGCGCGATGCTGGCGATCAGCTCGTCACGGTCGCGGAAGTGGCGGTACGGCGCGGCCGGGCTGACGCCGGCCATCCGCGCGGCATCGGCGAAGGTGAAGCCGGCCGGCCCCTTCTTCGAGATCAGGTCGAGTGCGGCCTGCAGCAACGCCTCTTTGAGATTGCCGTGATGATAGCCGCGCTCGGCGCGGCCTTGGTCCTTGCGCCAGCTCATGTGAACGGCTTTTACATGAGCCGGCGGTAAAGGTCACTAGCGGGGCGGCGGCGCGTCAATCAAGATTAACGGACCAGTCAGTCGGGGGCTTCCGCGCAACGCCGTCAGGCACGCTGCATGACTAGGCGGGGACGTAGGTCAACCTGATCGTGTTTTCGCCGATCCGGTCGCTTGCCACCAGGCGGAGCGGCGCGCGGGGCCCGATGAAGAATGGCTTGCCGCGCCCGAGCACGATGGGCCGGAGGTACAGTCGATACTCGTCAATCAGGCCAAGTTCGGTCAGACTCCCCGCCAGGTCCGGCCCGGCGACTTCGATCTCCCCGTCGAGCCGAGCCTTCAGCCCGCGCACCGCCGCCTCAACGTCCCCCTCGACCAGTGTCGCGTTGGGTCCGACGGATTTCAGCGAGCGCGACACGACCCACTTTGGCCGTCTCCGCCACACTGCCGCATAGTCGCGCTCCTCTGCATCCCAATCAGGAAGGTCGTCGTCCCAATAGCGCATCACCTCGTACATGCGTCGGCCGTACAACATGCCGGCCACGCTGCGCACCTGCTCGATGAAATGACGAAAGAGCCCGGTGTCCGGCACCATCGCCTGATGATCGACATAGCCGTCGAGCGACTGGTTCAGTCCGAAGACAAGCTTCGCCATGGCGCAAGACCTCCACTCCAGGGCTTTCAGATTTGCTCGGGCCGGCGTGACCTGGACACGAAGTCGGCCACTGGCGAGCGGAGGCCCTCTCCGCGAGTGACACAGTGGAGAGGGCCTCCATCCGCCGCGCTGCGCGCGACGACCTCCCCCGCGAGCGGGAGAGGTTCAGGGAGCCCATGGCCCAAAACGATTGCCTATCGGCCCGGGATCGGCAGCACCGGCATGATCTCCACGGCTTCGCCCGGGAAGATCGAAAAATGCGGGTGGTTCTCGAACAGCTTTGCCGCCGCTTCATGCGAGGGCGCGCGCACCACCGTGAAGCCGGTCATCAGATTGGCGATGTCGGTGACGCCGCCCTGCCCGACCTTCTTGGTCTTGCCGAGCGGTCCGCCCATCTCGACGATCACGTCATGGTGCTTTTCGACCCAGGCGCCCCAGGCCGCCATGCCCTGCTGCTCCTTGGCGCGCCGTTCGGCCTCGGGCAGCGCGTTCCAGGCTGCCATCCGCGAGCCGGTGCTGCCGCCACCGAGATAGACCGCGAGGAAGGTGTTGGTGCTCATCTTGCGTCTCCGTTGTAGTCGTTGCTGGTTGACGATGGTTAGTGATGCGATGCCGCAGTGCGGCAGCATCGCGACTTGGATCATGCGGTGTCAGCGCAGCGCCTTGCCCCAGCCGCCCTGCGGATGCTCGAAGGTCGCGGCGGCCTGCTGCACCTCTTCGGAGAAATCTGCCATCTCCTGCACCTGGCGGATCTCGATCATCTCGTTCGCGGTGGCCGGGCACTTGCTGGCCCATTCGATTGCCTCGGCGCGCGAGGCGACCTCGATCATCCAGAAGCCGCCGATCACTTCCTTGGCCTCGGTGAACGGGC
Organism: Bradyrhizobium sp. BRP56; assembly: GCF_020194035.1. Lineage (NCBI taxonomy): Bacteria > Pseudomonadati > Pseudomonadota > Alphaproteobacteria > Hyphomicrobiales > Nitrobacteraceae > Bradyrhizobium > Bradyrhizobium sp. BRP56. The sequence continues at coordinate 7,327 of NZ_JADYVV010000122.1, read as the reverse complement.
CGTCGATCACGACCGGCACGCCGGTGTCGAACTTGACGCGCGCGCCGGCAGCCGGCGGATGCAGGCCTTCCAGCGTGATCAGCACGCCGGCGTCCTTCAGCGCCTGATTGTACCGCATCATCGCGGCGACCCGTTCGGGGTCGAGCTCGAGCTTGGCCGGCGCGGACTCGTAGCCGAGCGGGATCATCAGCATCATGAAACGCATTGGTCGGATTTCCTTGCCTGTTGAATCACTCGCAATCTTCACCCTCGTCATGCCGGGAAGCCCCACGCGGCGCCGGCCCGGAATCCATGACTTGCGACGGTGATCATGTATTCGGAGCGCATCGCCGGCGCGATATCGCGGAATGACCTCGGGTGTCATTTCCTGCCCACCTGCGCGCGCAGGCGCTCTCCCCGCTCGCGCAGCTCGGGCGTCAGCGCCTCGCCGAAATCCTCCGCGGCAAACACCTGGCGGATTTCGATCTCGGAGCCGCCGTCGAACGGCGCGCGCTTCATCCAGTCGATCGCTTCGTCGAGCGACTTGGTCTCGATCAGCCAAAAGCCGGCGACCAGATCGCTGCTCAGGCCGAACGGGCCGCGCGACACCATGCTTTGCCCGCCGGCATATTTGACGCGGGCACCCTTGCTGGTCGGATGCAGCCCCTCGCCGGCCTGCATCACGCCGGCCTTGACCATCTCCTCGTTGAACTTGCCCATCGCCGCAAGCAGCTCGGTGCTCGGCATCACGCCGGCCTCGGTGTCCCTGTTCGCCTTCACGATCACCATGAACTTCATCGTCCTGCTCCGTTGTCTTGTTCAGCTGCTTTGCCGGTATCTCCGGTGCTCGTCTCAAGGACGACGCGGGGCTTGCCACGCCGACAGGCCAAGCGAAATTATTTCGGAGGTCATTGCATCGCGCGCCACAGCCCTCAGCGGTCCTGCCTGACAAGTTCGCCGTCCTGGTGCGAGGGGCCGAAATAGACGTCGATGCGCGACACCTTGTCGCCGTCGAACACGAAGAACTCGGTGTTGCGAAAGCTCTTGCCGTCACGCGCGACGCAGCGATAGGTGACGAAGGCCTCGACGCCGTCGACCATGATGCGCTCGATCTCGTGGCGGCCGATCCAGCCGGAGTCGCGCCAGCACTCGGCGAAATAGGTCGGCTTGTCGATGTTCTCGCCATAGGGCGTCGAGAAGCGGAAATCCTCCGCGAACGCCGCCTCGACGCTCGCGCGGTCATTGGCGAGATAGGCGGCGAAGAGGGAGCGGATGATCTCCGCCCTGTTGCCAGCTGCAGCCATGTCGTCTCCCACACGTATTGCCCGGGCCTCCGGAGCGACCAGCGCTCCGGAAACCCGGGCCACAGGGAGATGACGAACGGGGCGGCGCGAAAGCGACATCCCGCCACGATTTATTTTTTGGAACCGGGTCGGAGGCCGGCTGGCGTCAGGTTTCCCGCGGGAACATGCCGAAATAGGGCTCGGCCTCCTTCAGGACGCGCGCGAAGGACGGCCGCGCCATCAGCCGCTCGAGATAGGCGGCCAGATGCCGATGGCCATCTCCGAACGGCTCGACCTTGTTGCCGTAGAACATCGTCGGCGCGGCGGCGCAATCGGCCAACGAGAAATGCTCGCCCATCATCCAGCCGCCACGCGCGCGTTGCTGATTCAAGATCAGTTGCTGATCCAGGATCGCATAGGAGGTGCGGAGTTGCGCCCGCGCCTCGGCGACGCCGTGCGGATCCTTGCTGTCCGCAGGCCGCAGCCGGTCGCCGACGACCTTCTGCATCGGCAGGTGGACATAGAGATCGAGGAAACGATCACGCAGCCGGGTCTGCAGCGCGAGATCCGGATCCTCGGGGATCAGCCTGACGGCACCGGGATAATGCCGGTCGAGATATTCGATGACGATGCTCGATTCCGGCACCGTCTCGCCCCGCGTCTCGTCGCGGAGCACCGGAAAACGGCCGATCGGCGACAGCGCGAGCAGCGCCGCGCGCTCGGCGGGATCGCCGAGATTGACCATGTTCGGCGTGAACGGCGTGCCGTTCTCGTAGAGCGCAATCAGCGCCTTCCAGCAGAAGGAGGACAGCGGGTGGTAATGCAGGGTAAGCGACATCGGAACTCCATCATGGAATGAGTGACCGAAGGACGAGGCCGGGACCGCCCTTCCGACATCTCTTGCCGCGATTTTTTTCGTATGGATACTTTTCGTATGGATACTTATTGCGGTCGGCGGGCGTGGAGACCCAAGCATCGAACGCGACGCACATTCATCGAGGACGCGAGACGCGCCTTCTTCCCATGTTGAAAGAGTATAGAACGGCCGTCGCACCCATGTCATTGCGAGCCAACGGGTCGCGCGAAAGCGCGCCCGATAACAGGCTCCGCGAAGCAATCCACCTCGCCACACGGGAAGAATGGATTGCTTCGTCGCTATCGCTCCTCGCAATGACGGCCGAGCCAGTTGAGCGCCTCTCAGGTTGACATCACCAGGTAAAGGTCGCAGACGGTCGGGATTTCCTGCCCGAACCGATGGACCATCCGATGAATCCCGCTTCCCCCAAAGTCGCACTCGTGACCGGCGCCGCGCGTGGCATCGGGCTTGCCGCGGCGAAACGCTTTCTCGCCGACGGCTGGCGCGTCGCGCTGCTCGACATCGAGGGTAAATTGCTGCGCGCGGCGGTCGCGGCGCTGAAGCAGCCCGACGACACGCTGGCGCTCACCTGCGACGTATCAGATGCCGCTGGCGTGGCAGCCGCGATCTCTGCGATCACGGACCGCTTCGGCCGGCTCGACGCGCTGGTCAACAATGCCGGCATTGCCGTGTTCACGCCGGTGCTGGAGACCTCGGACGCCGACTGGAGCCGGATCATGGCGGTCAACCTCACCGGCCCGTTCCTGTGCACCAAGGCGGCTGCGCCTGTGATGCGCGAGCATGGCGGCGGTGCGATCGTCAACATCACCTCGATCTCGGCGGTGCGCGCCTCGACGCTGCGCTCGGCCTACGGCACCAGCAAGGCCGGCCTTGCGCATCTCACCAAGCAGCTCGCGGTCGAGCTCGCCTCGCTCGGCATCCGCGTTAACGGCGTCGCGCCCGGGCCGGTCGAGACCGCGATGGCCAAGGCCGTCCACACGCCGGAAATCCGCGCCGACTATCACGACGCCATCCCGCTCAACCGCTATGGGCTGGAGGAGGAGCTGGCGGAAGCGATCTTCTTCCTGTGCTCGGATCGCGCCAGCTACATCACCGGCCAGATCCTCGCCGTCGACGGCGGCTTCGACGCCGCCGGCATCGGTCTGCCGACCCTGCGCGGCGCGCGACGGAATGGGTAGACTCAGCGATACACTCACTCCATCTCCGTCATCCTGAGGAGGCCGCGAAGCGGCCGTCTCGAAGGATGGACGGCCCCGCTGGTGGCCGTCGACCCTTCGAGACGCGCTACGCGCTCCTCAGGGTGACGGAATTGCTAGTGCCGCTGAGTGACTAAATTAGCGCTCGTTCACCGCGACCACGCGCCAGGCATTCGGCAGCCGGTCGATCCGCGTCAATGACAGCGGATCGATGACGAAGCGCAGCGCGAGCTCCGGGGCAAGCTCGAGCGCGATCGCAAGGATCGCGCGAATGGTGCCGGAATGCACGACCAGTACGACATCGCCGGACGGCAGACGCGCGAGCCCTGCCCGCGCCCGAGCGATCTGATCGGCAAAGCTTTCGCCGCGCGGCGGCCGGTTGCTGCCCGGCGATTGCCAGAACGCGCGATAGGCCGCGCCGAGCTCGGCTTCGATCTCGCTGTGACGCCGGCCGGTCCAATCGCCAAAATCCTGCTCGCGAAAGCCGTCGTCCTCCGTTGCAGTCAGGCCGAGCTTTGCTGCGGTCTCACGGGTGCGCCGCGCCGGGCTGCAGACCGCGCGAGCGTGGGCCGGCAGCCTCGCCTGCAACGACGCGAATGCCGCGGCATCGCCGAGGTCGGCGGGCGCATCCGGCGCGTGGATCACGCCGCGCGGACCGTCCACCGGCGCATGACGGATCAGCCAGAAACGCGTTTCGCGATCCATGTTCCGCTCACGCTTTCATTTTGACGCGTTTTTCTTCACTGAGCCGGTCTCCACTTCGCTCGAAAATGCACTAACCTAACCGCGCCGCGAGCAGCACCAGGATCGCGGTTTCCGCGACCTGCTCCGCACCGCCAAGCACATCGCCGGTCTGGCCACCGATCTGCCGCTTTGCCACGAGCGCCATGACCAGCGCGCACACAGCGGCGGGGATCGCCGCCAGTAGCGCGCTGCTGAACGGCAAGGCGAGGATTGCGATCAGCAGCGCGATGCCGGCCGCGACCACGGCAATGGTCCCATCAGGCCTTCCGGCATTGGCGGCGAGCCCGTCCTTGCGCGCGTAAGGCTGGCTGATCGCAATCCATGGCAGCACGCCGCGGCCCAGCGCGTGCGCCGCGATCAGGCTCTGCACCACAAATCCGTTCGGAAGTGCAGCCAGCGCCGCGAGCTTGGCGGCAAAGCTCACCACCAGCGCCAGCGCGCCGTAAGTGCCGAGCCGGCTGTCACGCATGATCTCGAGCTTGGCCGCGACATCGCGGCCGCCGCCGAACCCGTCGGCGACATCGGCGAGCCCGTCCTCATGCAGCGCGCCGGTGAGCAGCGCACCGCCGCCGAGCGCGAGCGCCGCGGCGGCGAGATCCGGCACACCGATCGCCCGCAGCAGCAGGCAAAACAGGCCGATCCCCGCCCCGATGGCGGCCCCGACCAGGGGAAACAGCCGCTGCGCCCGCGCAAAGCTCTCCGTCCGCGCGCCGTCCGGATGCGGCATCGGCAGGCGGGTCAGGAAGGCGGTCGCGGTCCGGAGATCGTCGAGCCATTGATTCATGGTGAAGGCCTGGAAATTGGGCTAAAGCGCGACGAGATCGGGCTCGATCTGATCGCGCTTTAGCTTCTTGTTAGGGCATGATCTCCGCGCAAATGCTACGCATTTGTCGCGAGGGAAAACCGCTTCACACATTTCCGGATCATGCATTAGCTTGCGGCCCGCTCGACGAGGGAATCGCATGCAGTTCAGTACTCTAGACGACATCCGCGGCTTTTGTCGCGACCTGCCGCAGGGCGACGAGGCCAGTGCCGCGGCCGCCACGCAGCGCCAGCAGAACCTGACCAAGCCGCCGGGAAGCCTCGGCCGCCTGGAGGAGGTTGCGATCTGGCTGGCGCGCTGGCAGCGGCGTGAGATGCCCCGGCTCGACCACGTCACGATCGCCGTGTTCGCCGGTAATCACGGCATCGCCGAGCGCGGCGTCTCTGCCTATCCCTCCGAGGTCACCGCGCAGATGGTGGCGAACTTCGCCGCCGGCGGCGCTGCGATCAACCAGATCGCCGGGCTTGCCGGCGCCGAGCTGCACGTCGAGCCGCTCGAGCTGGCGCGGCCGACCCGCGATTTCACGACCGGACCGGCGATGGACGCCGCCGATTTCCTCGTCGCGCTCGATACCGGCTGGCGCACGGTGCCCGAGCAATGCGATTTGCTCGTGGTCGGCGAGATGGGCATCGCCAACACCACGGTCGCCGCGACGCTGTGCGCCGCCTTGATGGGCGGGCGCGGCGTACGCTGGGCCGGCCGCGGCACCGGCGTCGACGATGCCGGGCTGATACGCAAGCGCACCACGATCGATGCGGCGCTCAAGCTGCATCGCGGCGCGATCGACGATCCGCTCGCCACCGCGATGTCGCTCGGCGGACGCGAGCTCGCGGCGATCGCGGGGGCCGTGCTGGCAGCGCGCGCACGCTGCATTCCGGTGCTGCTCGACGGCTTCGTGGCGACAGCGGCGGTGCTGCCGCTGGCGCGGCTTGCGCCCGATAGCCTCGCGCATTGCCGCGCCGGACATGTGTCGGCCGAGCTTGGCCACCGCGAATTGCTGCGCGAGCTCGAGCTCGCTCCCTTGCTCGACCTTAACATGCGGCTCGGCGAAGGCTCCGGCGCGGGGGTTGCGATCCTTTTGTTGCGGGCGGCGCTCGCCTGTCATGGCGGCATGGCGACCTTTGCCGAGGCCGGCGTCTCCGGCGCTGACTGAGGCTCCCGGAGAGCCGGAGGGTTCCCTCAAAAAAGCCGGTGCATAGCGTCGGTGCGGGTCGACAATCTTCGCGTGTGCAGCATGACCTCTGCGCGCTGGAGGCCTAACCTTCGCAGCGGTGGGACGCCGGCCGGCGTCTCAGCCGTGCTGAACCAGATACCGGGGAGAAATCACCTCATGTCGGGCGTTCTCATCAATCTGATCATTCAGGTCATCAGCGGAGCCGTCGGCGGCAATGTCGCGGCGGGAGCGGCCAAGAACATCGATCTCGGCACGCTCGGTAACACCATCGCAGGCGCCATCGGCGGCGGCGCGGGCGGACAGCTTCTGGGCATGCTGATCCCGCTGCTCGCCAATTCCAGCGCGACGCCTGACATCGGCAGCATCATCGGCCAGGTCGCCGGCGGCGGCGTTGCCGGCGCCGTGCTCACTGCGATCGTGGGGGCGCTCAAGAACCGCGCGGCCTGAGCCACGTGTTGTCGCGACCGGGACATCGGTCTTGACGATGCCCCATTCCGGCGCAAGCCTTCCGGCTTGAGATGCGGCGGCATCTCGATCGCATCGTGGCAGGGATTGCGCGCATGAAAATACTTGTCGCGGCGGCAGCTTTCTTCGCAACGGTTAGCTGCGCGCAAGCCGATGTTCGTATCCTCGCCAGCCCCGGCGGGCAGGTCGGCCCGTTCATCGAGCTGTTCGACAAGGTGCGCGAATCGGGCGAGCGCGTCGTGATCGACGGGCCCTGCCTGTCGGCCTGCACCCTGGTACTCTCGATGGTGCCGGGCGACCGCATCTGCGTGACGCGGCGCGCCGTGCTCGGCTTCCACGCCGCGCGCTCGATCGACCAGCGCGGCCGCACCTATGCAGAGCCGGAAGCGTCCGTGGCGGTGCTGCAAGCCTATCCGGCACCGGTGCGCGGCTGGATCGCCCGCCGCGGCGGCCTGACCTCGCGCCTGCTATTGCTGCGCGGCCGCGAGCTCGCGGCGATCTATCCGCGGTGCAGGTGAGATTTGCAGCTTGTAAAGTGTCGTAGCCCGGATGAAGCGAAGTGCAATCCGGGGGACTGACGGCGCGGATTGGGTGCCCCGGATTTCGCTGCGCTCCATCCGGGCTACGGGTCCCATCCCGTCATCCTTGTAAGTCAGGAGGCACTGGATCGGATAGAGTGTCCGGTGCGGTAACGGACGGGAGACCGCTTCATCCCAGGGCTTTGAAGCCCGGACCTCAGCGCGGCGCCCCGTCCGTTGTTCCATTGAACCCGAACAGTCGCGAGGG
>NZ_JADYVV010000121.1:0-11416 GCF_020194035.1 Bradyrhizobium sp. BRP56 | reverse complement strand
CTCGACCGTTTACGATTACGAGGCCCAAACGGCGCTCGCGATGAGTTCACTCTCGCAGCCACCGCGCAAAACCTCCGGAAGATGGCCAAGCTGATCGCGATGCCCATAGCAAGACCCGCATAGGGCCTCCCTCGATCTCTTCGCCGGCCCAGCTATTACAGCGGAATACCGCCGGCCTTTTTCAACGGAATCGGCCCATAGCGGGCATCGTTTGCCGCCAGTTTTGGTCGCCTCCTTCGGCAAACGGAACCGAAGCCGGTCCAGCCTGTTTGGTACGATTAGCCAAGGGAGGTCGGAATGCGGATCATTCTGATGACGACGATTGGCTGGGCGTTGTCGTGTGGATTCATGCTAGCCCAGGCAGATCCCAACAAGGACGTGAACACGGCCACCGGGCGCTCGGCACCGGAAGAAAAAGGTCAATTGCAGCCACAAGGTTGGACCGGGCCGCTAGAAACAAAATCAGGTGGTGCGCCGCCGGAAAGCCCGCAAGGTCAAAGCCCGCCGGGAATGCAGGGAGCGCCGGACGGATCGACAAAGACGGTGGTCGAGCCGCCGAAATAAGTCCCACTTCTTGCCTGTGAAGGTCAGCTTCGCTTAGGGTGAAGCGGCCCGCAAGGTCGCCCCTTTGGGCAAAGCGGGCATGGCGGTAGCGCGGAATGAAGTCACAGCTTGACCCAAGCGGTTTTTGAAGGCTTGCGCCAACCAGCCGTGCATACCAGTGGGTTGATCCGTCTCGGCAGCTAACGTAGTCGTTCGCGATGAACGAACGTCCGGCCATCGCCAAGGCTGCAGCTCTTCCGGATACGAAAGCCATCCTGCTCGGGGTCGCCTGCGGCCTCGGTGCGGCGTTGTGCTGGGCGCTCGGCTTCGTGGCGACCCGACACGGCCTGAGGGTCGGTTTCACACCCGTCGACCTGCTGATGCATCGCTTCCTGTGGTCGGGCATCGTCTTCCTGCCGCTCGTTGTGCGCGCCGGCCTCCGCGATCTCTGCGGCATCGGCTGGGGGCGCGGCATGGCGCTGATGCTGCTCGGCGGGCCGGTGATGTCGCTGATCAGCTATGCCGGCTTCATGTTCGTGCCGCTGGGGCATGGCAGCGTGATCCAGCCGTCCTGCGCGACGCTGGGTGGATTGTTTCTCGCGGTCGTCTTGCTGAAGGAATCGGTCTCGCTCTCGCGGGCAGCCGGCGCTGTCGTCATCGTCGTCGGCCTTGCCGTGATCGGCAGCGAGTCGATCGGCCATATGGGGCCGAGCGCCGTGATCGGCGATTTGATCTTCGTTGCGACCGGATTGATGTTCGCGGGCTTCGCCACGCTGGTGCGTTACTGGCGTGTCTCGGCGTTCTCCGTGGCCAGTGTCATCAGCGTGCTGTCGCTCTCGCTGTTTCCGCTGTATGCCGCCTCGGGTGGGCTCGCTCGCGATGCTTCCATCGGCCTGCCTGAAAACGCGCTGCAGGCCATCGCCCAGGGGATCCTGGCCGGGCCCGCGGCGATGTATTTGTTCGCGGTGTCGATCCAGCGCCTGGGCGTTGCCCGCGCAGCCGTATTTCCTGCGACCGTGCCGGTGTTGACCCTGCTGTTGGGATGGCTCCTGATCGGCGAGCCACCGACCACGCTGCAGGCGGCCGGATTGGCCGCCGTGTTGGCCGGATTCTATCTCGCGCAGCGGCAGCGCTAGACGGCCGACGTCCTGATGGCGCGCGGTCGCGGCGACGATTGACAAGCAAGCGAGGGATCGCGGATGGTGCGGCTCTCCGCCGTGTCGCAATGAGACGCCGATGCAAGTTCAACGTTTGGCGCTGCCGATGCTTGCAGGGCTCGTGCTTGCAGCTTCGGCCTTGTCGGGCGCAGCCCGGGCGCAAGGCGCTGCCGAGCCGATGCGGCAGACCTCGCAGTGGCAGAACTGGCAGTGGCAGACCTCGACGCCGGAAGAGCAGGGGATGGATTCCGCTGCGCTGACGCGGCTCGTCAATGACGGTGCGGCCCACAGTCTCGATAGCCTCCTGATCGCGCGGCACGGCCGGATCGTGCTCGACGCCTACTATGCGCCCTACACGCCGGAGATCCCGCATCTGTTCAATTCCGTCACCAAGGTGGTGACCGGCACGCTGGTCGCGATGCTGCTCAGAGATGGCGTGCTCGACAACCTCGACCATCGCATGGTGGATTTCTTCGGCGATCGCAGCATCGCCAATCTCGACGACCGCAAGCGGGCGATCACGGTCCAGACCATGCTGGACATGACCTCGGGAATGGCCTGGACCGAAGGCGTCGAGGGTGGCCGGCCGGACTCGCTGATCGAGTGGGGGCGCAGCCCTGATGCGATCCAGTTCATCCTCGACCGCCCGATGGCGAAGGCGCCGGGCGAGGCGTTTGATTACAACACCGGCAATGCGCAGCTGTTGGCCGCCATCATCAACAAGCTCACCGGCATGAGCGCGCGGGACTATGCGGTGACGAAACTGTTTCGCCCGCTCGGGATAGCCGCGCCGTACTGGCACAGCATCGGCCCCGGATTGACGCAGGGCGGCGGCGGGCTTCAGCTCGCGCCGCGCGACGCGGCCAGGATCGGCCTGCTCTATCTGCATGACGGTGAATGGGACGGGCAGCGCTTGCTGCCGACCGGCTGGGTCGACCGCATCAGGCACGCGACGACCGACATGCACGCCTCGTTCGATCCATCGTTACGCTACGCCAGTTTCTTCTGGGTGATGCCGCAGCGGCAGGTTGTCATGGCGGTCGGCGACCGCTGTCAGCTCGTCATGCTGCTTCCCGCGCTCGACATCGTCACGGTCGTGACCGCGCGCGACTACTGCTCGTTCGGCAGAATGGCCGACGAGATTTCGGGCGCGGTCAAATCCGACACGGCGCTGCCGGTGAACTCCGTCGGCGGCAATCAGCTCGCGAGCGCGCTGCGCGATATCGCAACCGAAAAGCCGTCGGCCGTTGGCGCCGTGCCCGAGACGGCCGCCGCCATCTCCGGCAAGACCTGGCGCTTTCCGGCCAATGGTTTTAACTTGCGGGCGCTGACGCTGCATCTGACGGATCAGCCCGCGCACTACGAACTGGAAACGGCGACGCCGGATCCGGCGAGGCCGGTGACGACACTGGCGGGACCGATCGGGCTCGACGGTGCCTACCGTCTCGGTCAGCCAACGGCGCTCGGCGTGATGGCGCTGAAAGGGACGTGGCAGGACAACCAGACATTCGCGATCGACCTGCGTCTGGTCGGCGGCGATACCGACCGCCGATGGCTGCTGTCGTTCGATGGCGGCAAGGCCCGGCTCAGCGGCAAGGATCGCTTCGGCCGCGACGTTAAGGCCGACGCTGAAGCGCCGGGCGCGCAATAGCTCGAGCGCGGGCCGCGTCCCTGTCCATTTCGGGCACGTGAAGCTCGGCTTCCTTCGCGTCGTCCCGGCGAAGGCCGGGACCCATACGCCGCGGCGGACGTTGTAGCTGGGACTGGTCGTTGCAATAGTGCAGAAGGCGTCGTGCCCGCGCAGCGACCTCGCCGGCATGGCCGCAGGAAATCACGACCGGCGTACGCCAACACGCACACCGGCCATGGCAGACGGCCGCACGAATCGACAATGCTAAGGAAACTATGCGCCCGAGGCTCTCAGCGCGGCGGCGACCTTACTTATTGGTCCACCTTCGGCGTCTTGCCCGCAATGTCGAGGCCGAACCGGAGCGCGCGCTCCTGGCGCTCTTCCGTCAGCAGCTTCAATTCCCGTTCCAGCGACCGCGCCACCTCGTCCTGGGTTTCCTTGGAGCGGCGACGGGAGTCGCCTTGCGGTTTGGCCGGTTCGGCAGTCACGGGAGAAGCCCTTGTCATCACAGTGTCACAGGCCCTGATCGCACGGCGGGAGTCGGGGCGACAATCAAAAAGAATTCAGTGGGCGCATCTTTGGAAGGTCTGTTGTGCGTCTGACTCAAATTTGGGCAGAAAATTCTCTTAAGTGTTGTCTCGAATGGAGCCGAACCCTTCGGCCTACGGTCTCATCAATTCGGATGAGAGGGCCCGGTTCCGACGAAATCATTTCCGGATTCGCACGAAGGCGTCCTGAAACCGACAAGGTCTAACCTTAGTAGCGTTGTGAAGGACGGCTGCCTGGTGAGACGCTGAGGACCGCGGTGGTGAGATTCACAACCTGGGTCGCAAGGTCAGTCGGTCCTGCTGAGACGTTGGGGATGATCCCAGAAATGAAGAAGTTGAATGCTGTGCCTTATGTCTGGGCGGCCGCGCTGATCGCGGTCGCGATCTGGGGCGTGAGCGGCACCCCGCAGACGGCACATACCTCTGCCAGCACCCATCTGGCCCGGGTGCGCTAGAGCTTCGGGCGCAGCGAGCGCTGCATATCCATCGTGTAGGTGTAGCGCCCCTCGGGGTGCGTGGTGATGGTGACCTCGAACAGTTCCTCGCGCTGGCCGTAGTAGCGGCGTACCACGGTGAGTGCCGGCGAGCCGGTCTTGACGCCGAGCGCCCTGGCGATCGGCGCCGGCATGCCCCGCACGAAGATTTCCATCTGCGCGCGCTCGGTGACCTGGCCGTACATCCTGGCGATCTGCTCATGCACCGGGGTGCGGCCGTGGTCGGGCCGGGTCACGACATCGGCGAACCGGCGCAGCACGTAGATCTCGGCCCAGCCGAGCGGCGCGGCGAACTGGTCGGAGCGGCGCACCGCCTCGATCAGGAACCAGCTCTTGCCGGGCTCGCATTTCAAGAGCCCGGCCAGCTTGCGGTCGGCGACGATGTCGCTGCTGGCAACGACGTCGCGGTAGGTTTCGTTGGAATAGCGCAGCCACTCGCCGAGCGACTTGACGCTGTGGGTGAACAGCACCGGCGGCTCGGATGCGATCACCACCGAGCCGAGGCCGGCGCGGCGCACGATCAGGCCCTGGTCGATCAGGATGCGCAGCGCCTCGCGCACGGTCTGCCGGCTGGCCTGGTAGCTCGCCATCAGCTCGGTCTCGGTCGGCAGCAGATTGCCGACCGCGTAGGTGCCGAGCCGGATGTCCTTCTGCAGTCCGGTGGCGATGTCGCGGTAGCGGGACGATCGCGCTCGGTCCGGTTGTTCAGACATGGCGGATCACTGGTATGCCGTATGGCAGACGACCGGATGTCCCGATTGCATCGACTGCAGCGCGGCCTCGAACGCGGCGAGCGTCGCCAGCACGTCTGCCTCGAGCACCGGGAACGTCTGCTTGCCTTCGACGGCGTCGGCAAAGGCCGATAGTTCCGCGGTGAGGGTGTCGATTGCCGGATAGCGCGTCGTCGCAGGCGCCTCGCCGGATTTCCGCAGCACCATCGTCTGTTCGTCGAGCACCTCGGCGGATCCCTTCGTTCCGAACACATGCACGCGCCAATAGAACGGTGTTGCGCGAATTGTCGCAAGGGTTGCGCTCACGCCATTCACAAATTCAATCGCCAAGGTTGCAGTGTCGAGCGGCGGCGGTCCCGCCTCGCGCGCACTCAACCGGGCATAGACCTGGCGCGCGGGACCAAGCAGGCTGACGAAGCCGTCGAGCACATGCAGCCCCGCGCCGGTCAGGCCGCCGCCCGGAGATTCCTCGGGCGACAGCCGCCAGCCCTGCGTGATGGCTTGCGAGTTCTCGTTGCTGTTGTGGCCCTCGACATGCAGGATGGTGCCGAGCTCGCCACCGGCTGTGATCGTGCGCAGCGCCTGCATCGACGGCCAGAACCGGCGGTTATGCCCGACCGCGAGCACCACGCCGGCGCTGCGGCACGCCGCGAACATCTCTGCGGCATCGGCGCGCCGAAGCGCCAGCGGCTTCTCGCAAAACACCTGCTTACCGGCGCCGGCTGCCGCGATCACCTGGCCCCTGTGCAGCGAATGCGGCGTCGCCAGCAGCACGGCATCGATGCGAGGGTCGGTGAGGACATCGTCCAGGCTCGCCGCGACGGAGAGGCCGTGCGCCTCGCAAAAGCCGGCGGCGCCGTTGGCGTCGGGTTCCACCGCGCGGACGATCCTGAGCCGCGGCTCGTTGCGCGCGGCTCCGACCAGTGCGCGGCCCCATCGACCGAGGCCCGCGATCGCACAGTTGATCATGACTCTCCCTCACCGTGGCCGCGGCCGGCCCGGATCGCCTCGATGACCGCAGCGCTGTCGTTGTCCGGCCCTTGCAGCGCGATCGCCGCGCGCAGCAGTTCGGCCTGCACCGAGGTCAGCGGCAAGGGCAGGCCGTGCCGGCCGGCCTCCTGCAGGATCAGTTCGGCATCCTTCAAGGTCTGCGCGATATGCGATTGCGGCGAGAAATCCCGCGCCAGCATCTTCGGCCCCTTGCTGTCCATCACCTTGGAATATGCCGCCGATTGCCGCGCGGTCGCAAGGAACGCCGCGCCGTCGAGGCCGAGGCTTTCGGCAAAGGCGATGCCCTCGGCCAGCGCGGCGCGGTTGTTCTGCAGGATCAGGTTGATGGCGAGCTTGGTGCGGCTGGCATTGCCGATCGCGCCGACATTGACCCGCTGTGGGCAGAGGATATCGAGCGTCGCCGCGGCGGCGTCGATGATGTCGGCATCGCCGGCGACCAGCGCGGTGGCCGTGCCGGCGCGGACGTCGGCGCTGGTCCCCGAGATCGGCGCTTCGATGAAGGCGAGGCGCGAGCGGGAGGCGAATTCGGCGATTGCCACGATCTCGCCCGGCGCGCAGGTGGTGGTGCAGATGACGCGCGGCGGCACTGTCGCGTTGGCGAGCTCCGGCAGCAATCCCTTGACCTGGGCCGCGTCATACACCGCGATGACGATGGTCCGGCAGCGCGCCGCCACGTCGGCGGCAAAAGCCGCGAACTCGGCGCCGGTGGCTCTCAGGCCATCCGTCTTCGCCGCGTCGATGTCGAAGCCGATCACCCCGATGCCGGCGTCGATCAGCCGCGCGGAGAGCGCTGATCCTATCAGCCCGAGGCCAATCATGCCGACAGGTGTCTCGCAAGCCATGATGCGACGCCGCCTCGCTTTATTGCGGCTGGATGCCGGCCGCCTTGACCTCCGCCGACCAGCGCACGACCTCGCTCCTGACGAAGGCGCCGAACTCGGCGGGCGCGAGCGGCGCCACCATCACGCCGACATCGGCGAGCTTCTTCCTCGTCTCCGGCATCGCGAGGTACTTCGCACACTCGGCGTAGAGCTTGCTGACCACGGGTTCCGGCGTGCCGGCGGGCGCGAACAGGCCGTACCAGATCGTGGCCTCGAAGCCCGGCATCGCTTCCGCGAGCGCGGGCAGGCCGGGCGTCAGCTCGTTGCGGGTCGCCGACGTCACGGCGATGCCGCGCAAGGTGCCGCCCTGCATCTGCGGGATCGCGACCGAGAAGTCGCCGAAGGTGAGATCGATCACCCCCGCCATCACGTCGGTCATCGCCTGCGGCACGCCGCGATAGGACGCCGCGACCAGCGACAGGCCGCCGCGCGATTGCAGCTGGGCGATCGAGATCTGCGATGCGCCGGAGCCGTAGCCCGCGGTCAGGTTGGGATTGGCCTTGGCGTAGCTGAGGAACTGCGGCAGGTCCCTGGCCGCGAGCTTCGGATTGACCAGCAGCACCATCGCCGTCGTGGTGGTGCGGATGACCGGCGCAAAGTCCTTCACCGGGTCGTAGGGCAGGCTCTTCAGCGTCGCGACGTTGCTGGCATGGGTGGTATTGGTGCCCATCAGCAGCGTGTAGCCATCGGCCGCGCTGCGCGCGACCTCCTGGGCGCCGATGCTGCCGAGCGCGCCGGCGCGGTTCTCGATCAGCACGGTCTGGCCGAACGCGTCCTGCAGATGCTGGCCGACCAGCCGCGCGACATTGTCGGGACCGGCGCCGGCCGGGAAGGGCACGATGATCTTGAGCGGCCGTTGCGGGAAATCGTCCGCGGCGAAAGCCGGCAGGACGGGAAGCGTCGCAAGCAGGACTGCGAGCAGCCCCAGCCGTAACTTCATCCCGGTCCCCTCCCGTGTCTGCTTTTGCAAATTTATACGGACAAATACGTCAGAAAGGCAAGCGCCAGGCCTGCTGCAATGTTGAGGTGTACCATATTTATCCGTATAAATAGCCCGTTCAGGGGAGCCCGACGACGATGGTGGACATCAGCGATCTCCATGCGCGCGGACTGCGCCGGCGCCAGAAGATGTTCGGCGAGGGCGATGTCGCCAAGCGGATGGCGGCTGCGGGCGATTTTGGCACGCCGCTGCAAAACATCATCAATGCCTATGTCTACGGCGACGTCTGGGAGCGCAGCGGGCTGTCCGACCAGATCCGCAGCCTCGTGATGCTCGGCATCACCGCGGCGAGCAGCAAGCCGGCCGAGTTCCGCGTGCATGCCAAGGGCGCGCTGGCCAATGGGTGCACCGCCGCGCAGGTGCAGGACGTGCTGCTGCTGGTCGCGATGTATTGCGGCATTCCGGCCGCGATCGAGACCAGCAAGATCGCTGCCGAGGTGTTCGGCGAGGTGTCCCCGGAGGGGTAGGGCACAGGCCGGCGCCGTGATAGGGACGTTGCCGTCTGCGACCGGCAACAGGATCTGCCCATGTCCGCCTTCCCGACCTCGACCACCGTGTTCGATTCCGTATTGTTTCGCGATGCCTTCGGCACGCGCGAGATGCGCGAGGTGTTTTCCGACCTGCGGCTGATCGAGCGCTATGCCGAGGTCGAAGTCGCGCTGGCGAAGGCCGAAGCGCGCTGCGGCGTGATTCCCGCTGAAGCCGCCGCGGAGATCGCAAAACGGACCGATGTTGCCGCGCTCGATTTCGATCTGCTGCGGCAGGAGACCGACGTCGTCGGCTACCCGATCCTGCCGCTGGTGCATCAGATGGCGAAGCAGTGCGGCGAGGCCGGCCGCTACGTCCATTGGGGCGCGACCACGCAGGACGTCATGGACACCGCAGTGGTGCTGCAACTGCGCGATGGATTGAAGATCATCGAGGACGACATCGCTGCGCTGCGCGGCATCCTCGCCGATCTCTCGAAAAAATACCGCGACACGCCGATGGCCGGCCGCACCCATCTGCAGCAGGCGCTGCCGGTGACGTTCGGCTACAAGACCGCGATCTGGCTCGCCGCGTTCGATCGCCACGCCGCGCGGCTTGCGGAGCTGAAGCCGCGCGTGCTGGTCGGCCAGTTCGCCGGCGCCGCCGGCACGCTGGCCTCGCTCGGCGACAAGGGTTTCGAGGTCCAGCAGGCGCTGTGCGAGGAACTCGGGCTCGGCATGCCCGTCTCGACCTGGCATGTCGCGCGCGACGGCCTGGCGGAAGCGGTGAATTTCCTCGCGCTGGTCACGGGAACGCTCGGCAAGATCGCGCTCGACATCATGATCATGGCGTCGACCGAATTCGCCGAGGTCTACGAGCCGTTCGTGAAAGGGCGCGGCGCGTCCTCGACCATGCCGCAGAAGCGCAACCCGATCTCGTCGGAGCTGATGCTCGCCGCCGCCAAGGCGGTGCGCCAGCATGCCGGCCTGATGCTGGATGCGATGGTGCAGGATTTCGAGCGCGCCACCGGCCCGTGGCACGCCGAATGGATGGCGATCCCGGAAAGCTTCGTGCTGACCGGGGGCGCGCTGCACCAGGCGAGGTTCGCGCTCGGCGGCCTGATCGTCGACGAGCAGCGGATGGCCGACAATCTCGACATCAGCCGCGGGCTGATCGTGGCCGAAGCCGTGATGATGGGCCTCGCGCCTTCGATCGGCCGGCAGGAAGCACATGACGTGGTTTATGACGCCTGTCGCCTCGCCAACGACAAGGGCCTGACGCTGGCCGAGGCACTGGCGGCGGATGATCGCATCGCCAGCCGGATCGATCGGGCGACGATTGACCGCCTTACCGCGCCGAAAAACTATCTCGGGCTCGCGCCTGAGATGGTCGACCGGGTGCTGGCCTCGGTGAAACGGTAAAATTCGGAGCAATTGCTCGCCGTCGCGTGATCGCGCGCGGCGGGCAGGAACCTTGCGAATGCGGATCGAATTGGACTACGAATCCCGAGAGTTCCTCAAACGACACGGCGCTTCATGACCGCACATCAACGCAACCTTTCCGCCTCGATCGATCCCGTAAAGCTCGATCGGCTCGCCGAAGTCGCGATCAAGGTCGGGCTGCAGCTGCAGCCGGGGCAGGATCTCTTGCTGACGGCGCCTGCCGCGGCGATGCCGCTGGTGCGGCGGGTGGTGGAGCATGCCTACAAGGCCGGTGCCGGTCTCGTGACCCCGTTCTTCTCGGACGAAGAGCTCACGCTGGCGCGCTACCGCTACGGCAACGATGCGAGTTTTGATCGCGCCGCAAGCTGGCTCTATGAGGGTATGGCGAAGGCGTTCGGCACCAACACCGCGCGGCTTGCGATCGTCGGCGACAATCCGATGCTGCTGTCGGGCGAAGACCCGGTCAAGGTGGCGCGCGCCAGCAAGGCCAATTCGATCGCCTACCAGCCGGCGCTGGAGAAGATCGTCAATTTCGACACCAACTGGAACATCATCGCCTATCCGAGCACGTCCTGGGCCAAGCAGGTGTTCCCCGACGATGCCGAGGACGTCGCGGTGGCCAGGCTTGCCGACGCCATCTTCTCCGCCTCCCGGGTCGATCAGGATGGCGCCGTCGCCGCCTGGGCACAGCACAATGCGAAGCTCCGCGAGCGCACCGAATGGCTGAACGGCCAGCGTTTTCACGCGCTGAAATATTCCGGACCCGGCATGGACCTCACCATCGGCCTCGCCGACGGTCATGAATGGGAGGGCGGTGCGTCGACCGCCAAGAACGGCATCGTCTGCAATGCCAACATCCCGACCGAGGAAGTCTTCACCACCCCGCACTGCCGCCGCGTCAGCGGCCACGTCGTCAGCTCCAAGCCGCTGTCCTATCAGGGCACGCTTATCGACAATATCTCGGTCAAGTTCGAGGAAGGCCGCATCGTCGAGGCCAAGGCCTCACGCGGCGAGGAAGTGCTGAAGAAGGTGCTCGACACCGACGAGGGCGCGCGCCGCCTCGGCGAGGTCGCGCTGGTGCCGCACTCCTCGCCGATTTCGAAGAGCGGGCTGCTGTTCTTCAACACGCTGTTCGATGAGAACGCCGCCTCGCACATAGCGCTCGGCCAGTGCTACTCGAAATGCTTCGTTAATGGCGACAAGCTGACGCCGCAGCAGATCGCCGAGCAGGGCGGCAACAAGAGCCTGATCCATATCGACTGGATGATCGGCTCCGCCCACACCGACATCGACGGCATCCACGCCGACGGCCGCAGCGTGCCGGTGTTCCGCAAGGGCGAGTGGGCGTAAGGGGGCCGACGCTCTTCACCTCGCCCCGCGTGCGGCAGGGCTGTCCGGGGAATGATTCACTATGTCGCGGTGCATGCTCGGCAAGACCGAGGCAAATCGGCCTTTTCTGGTTGTCGAGACACAGAAGGCCGAGCATGCGATACCGCGATAGCATTTTTGGA